>JAGLLQ010000631.1 GCA_023140455.1 Desulfobacteraceae bacterium
AAGTTACAGAATATGCATCAACACTCCCGGCGGTTGAGTATGTTGAGAATAATATGTTTACATGCTCCACAGACACCCAGGACCTGATAGCTGAGAAAATTAAAGAAAAGAATCTTAACAGGGTTGTTATTGCAGCATGTACTCCAAGAACCCATGAACCTCTTTTCCAGGAGACACTGCAGGATATTGGTCTTAATAAGTATATGATTGAGATGGCCAATATCAGAAACCAGAATTCCTGGGTCCATCCCAATGAACCTGAAAAAGCCACAATAAAGGCAAAAGATCAGGTTAGAATGGCAGTAGTAAAGGTAATAGGTAATTATCCATTAAATGATATTGAAGTCAATGTTACTCCAAAAGCTTTAGTTGTAGGCGGCGGCCTTGCAGGTATGAGTTCAGCTTTAAGTATAGCTTCTCAAGGGTATGAAACAATTATCCTTGAAAAGGAAGCAAAGCTTGGAGGAGTAGCCCATGACCTTTTTGAAACATGGAAGGGCGAAGATGTACAAGCAGACCTTGGTATTATGTTATCAGATGTTAAAAAGAATAAGCGTATCAGAGTTTGTACAAAAGCTACCCTTGAATCTGTGTCAGGATCAGTTGGCAGTTTTATCGGTGAAATAAGACATGAAGACAAAACTGAAACTGTTGAATTCGGTGCCTGTGTTCTTGCAACCGGTGGCAAAGCTTATACTCCTGATGAATATCTGTATAATCAGGATAAAAGAGTTGTAACATCCCTTGAGTTTGACAAGCTTCTGATCAAGGAAAAGGATAATGTTGCAAAGGCTGACACTGCTGTTTTTATTCAGTGTGTAGGATCCCGTGATG
The DNA here is from genome assembly GCA_023140455.1 of Desulfobacteraceae bacterium. The sequence continues at coordinate 835 of JAGLLQ010000631.1, forward strand.
ATAACAGACCGTATTGCAGCAGAGTATGCTGTACAAGTGCAGTAAGAAATGCTGTGTCATTGAAAAAAATGAACCCTGCAATGAATGTATTTGTTCTCAATCGAGATATAAGAACCTATGCTGATCGTGAAGTCCTTTATAAAGAAGCAAGGGATCTTGGAGTTATCTTTGTAAGTTATACTAAAAATTCAAAACCTGAAGTATTAAAGGACGGTGATGATATACTTGTCAAAATATTTGACCCTATATCTCAATTACCATTGGAAATAGCAACAGATTACATTGTGCTTTCAACTGCAATTCTGCCCAATGATAATTCTTCCTTGGTTGAAATCTTCAAATGCGGTGTGAACAGTGACGGCTTCCTTTCTGAAGCGCATCCAAAATTGAAACCTGTTGATTCTACTGTTGACGGAGTTTTTCTTGCAGGCATGTGTCATTATCCAAAGCCGATAAATGAATCAATTGCCCAGGGCAAAGCTGCTGCATCCCGTGCAGGAGTTATCCTTTCTAAAAAGACAATGAAGCTTGATGCCATAAAGTCCCATGTTACCTTAAATTGTGACGGATGTGCGCTTTGTGTTGATGTCTGTCCATATAATGCAATTGTCCTTGAAGAGTTTGAAGTAAGCGGCAGAAAGCATAAAAGAATCAATACTGATAAAGCTTTGTGTAAAGGCTGCGGTATTTGTGCTGCAACATGTCCCAAAGAAGGTGTTGTTGTGGACGGATTTACCCAGAGTCAGCTTAGAGCTCAGGTGGATACAATTTTGGAGCATGTGTGAAATTATGATAATAAGGAGAAATATATAATGTCTGATAATTTTGAGCCCGTAATAATCGGGTTCTGCTGCAATTGGTGCGCCTATGCCGGAGGTGATCTGGCAGGTGTGTCCAGGCTTGAATATCCTTCCAACATGAGAGTTGTAAGGGTTATGTGTTCAGGGATGGTACATCCTGATCTTGTGCTGGATTCTTTAAAGAAAGGTGCTGATGGTATTATGGTCATGGGATGACATCTTGGTGAATGTCATTACCTGGACGGTAATCATAAAGCTTTAGCAAGAACCGATGTAATAAACCTGCTCCTTGAAGACGCAGGTATTGACCCTGAAAGATTTGCAATTGAATGGGTCTCAGGGGCAGAAGGTCCGCGATATGCCCAGAAAGTAACTGAGTTTACAGAAAAGATAAAAGAACTTGGTCCTAATATGTTTGGGAAAGAGGAGGTGACTAATGCCAGTTAACGTAGCCAGTGAATGGTTAAACTCATGTTCAGGTTGTGAAATAGCAATCCTTAATTTAGGTGAGACTCTACTTGATCTGCTTCCTCAAATTAATTTCGTTCATATCCCTGTTCTAATGGATCATAAACATTTGGGACAGCTTGGAGATAAAGAACATATTGATATCCCTGAAGCCACAGTTGGTCTGTTAAGCGGCGGTATCAGAAATGACGAGCATCTTGAAGTTGCTTTGGAAATGAGAAAGAAATGTGATATTCTTATTGCATTGGGAACTTGTGCAACCCATGGCGGGATTCCAGCTCTGATAAATTCCTATACCAATGATGAATTAAATGAGAGATACTACTCAACAGAGAGCACAGATCCTGGTGGGAAACCGCCAACTAAAGGCGTACCTCTTCTATTGGACAGATGCTATGCTCTGGATGAGAAAATAGATGTTGATATATATCTGCCCGGCTGTCCACCTCATCCTGATCATATTGCAGCAGCTATACTTGGCCTGCTCAAAGGTGAAGATATTGACCTGCCTTTTAAAAGTGTTTGTGACACTTGTCCAGCAAGACGTGACGGAAAAGGCGATATTAAAGAAATTAAACGATTTGTTACTACACCTGAGTTTGATCCTGAAAAGCCGATTGATGATATGCGCTGCCTTCTTGAACAGGGCTACCTATGCATGGGCGCTGTAACCAGAGCAGGATGTGCAGGAGCAAATGGAGACGCACCAAGATGTATCAGTGCAAGAGTACCTTGCAGAGGATGTTATGGCCCTGTACAGCAGGAAGGAAATCAGCTTCTTGATATGCTAAATGCCTTGGTAAGTAATGGTATAGATATTAAGTCCATGCCGGACAGAGATAACCTTTTAAGGTTTTCAGGAGCCCATAACAGGCTAGTTGCCAGTAAGACAGCCAGAAAAAAATTGGGAAAAAAATAAAATTCAGGAGAAAAATAATATGGGAAGAAAAATTAATATACAACCCTTATCCCGCATAGAAGGTCATGCCAGTATTGAGATCAATCTGGATGATTCAGGGAATGTTAAAGAGGCAATAACGCACTTTAGCAGCATAAGAGGTTTTGAAAAATATGTTGAAGGTAAGCCAGCAGAGGAAGTCACAAGAATTGTAACAAGGATCTGCGGTATTTGTCCGTGGCATCACCATCTGTCATCTGTTAAAGCAGTTGATGGTTGCTTTGGTGCTGAAGTTGCACCTGCAGGTCATATGCTGCGTGAATGTATGCAGAATATGGCACATATTAATGATAAAATACTGCATTTTTATTTTCTTGCAGCTCCGGATTTTGTCATGGGACCGGATGCAGATTATTCAGTGAGAAATATCATTGGAATAGTTGGTGCAGCACCTGATCTTGCAAGAAGAGTTGTAAAAATGCGTCAGCTTGGTCAGATGATGATGGAAAA
>JAGLLQ010000632.1 GCA_023140455.1 Desulfobacteraceae bacterium
TGATCTTTAATCATCATCTTCATTGTTTTATGTCTTGTTTTTTCACATTGCAAGATCGTTTTATCAATAAGCAGTTGGATTAATTCAGTGCTTAATCCTTGTTGCTGTACAAGTCCGGATGGCAATTCGTCTACAGAAATGATCGCTTTTTCATTACTATAAAATTTTATAGCTTTTGTATCACTATAAAATTCATTGTATCTATCAAAAGTCCAGGATACTATTGTATGAATGGTGCTATCGTCTATCTTAGCTGCAGATTTTGACTCAGCTGTGGGCGTGAGTTCAGTCTCAACAGGCATTAAATCATCCAGGGTGATTAAACCATGATCTGTTTGCAATGTTCCATGAATCATACTTAATTGTTTTGTATCAAGCAGCAATACAACCTGATCTCCATGGATATAAATTTTAGGGCAATACTTTTTGGCAAGTTCAGGATAAAGCAGAGGGTATGGTTCGAATTGGTCAGGTAGTTCGATTTCCCCAAGTGTTTTGTCAATCAGAAGTGCCAAGGGTTTTGATTTGTTTTTACTTTTTAAAACAATGATCTTCGAGCCTGATATATTAAGATGCTTTTGTGCGAGAAAAGCTTCCAGAAAGAGAAATATGTAGTTGGTATTATTAATTTCACAATCTTTGAGGTTATCTATATTAAAAGTAGAAATTATTTTGGAGGTCTCAAGCCCCAATAGGAATTTACCAGCTTTAACCAAACAAATTTTTTCCATTATTTAATTTCCTGTTTTTAATTTTCTGGTTGATAAGGCAGGCTCAATAATACCATTAATAAGAGATAGCAATTGATCATCCTTAAAGGGTTTGGTGACAAACCCTCGGGCACCGAGTTCACTTGCCCTGTTTCTGTATTTTTTTGCACTTCTTGATGTAAGCATGAGAACAGGGATATCACAGTATTCAGAGTGCAGCTGCAGGGATTGCAATACATCAAAACCATTCATACGTGGCATTTCAATATCAAGGAGAATAAGGTCAAAAGAGTGTTGGCGAATCATTTCCATGGCATCGATACCATCTTTAGCAACACTGGAATGCCAGCCTTGATTGTTGACAAAATTAGTTAATACTTTTCTTATACTGAGGGAGTCATCTACAATTAAAATTTTATGATACTTATCATTTTTATTGGTTTCTAAACTTGCCTTTTTTACAGGTTTAATAGATGATTTTTGTCTGGAGAACAATTCTTCGGTATTTAAAATAGGTATCAGACTGCCGTTACCCATAATAGTTGCCCCTGCTATACATGGTACCCGGTTGTGGAGGTGAGACCCAAGTTTTTTAAAAACCACATCTTTTTTACCAATAATTGCATCCGCTACCAACACTCCTTTTTTATTGCCCACATCAACAAAGAGTGCAAAGAGGTCATCATTGGTTGGTTGGAGCATGGCCTTTAACTCCATAATTTCTGCAGGTCTGAGTAATGGTAATAATATGTTGTCAAGTTCATAATCATCTTTTGTACTCTGTTCGCAGTTTATCCTGAAAACCTTGGTGATATCACGAAAAGGTACAGCAAATTTCTCTTGACCAAATTTTACAAGAAGTGCTGGAAGTTGGGCAACTGCAATAGGTATGCGGAGAATAAACTCAGTCCCTTTACCAGCAATTGATATAACTTCAATGTTCCCGTTAAGCTGTTTAACAGCGTGACCTACTACATCCATTCCCACACCACGCCCTGAAATTGTAGTGGGCTGAGCTTTTATGGAAAAACCATGCTTGAAAATCAAGGCAGTTAACTCATCATTGTCCATGGTTAATATATCTGCTTTGGGATATAACTTTAATGCTTTTTTTCTAATTGCATCATAATCGAGTCCTTTCCCATCATCGGAAAAATGCATGTTTAGCCAGCCTCCCCGACGGATACATTTGATACGGATTGTTGCTTGTTTTGATTTCTTGGATTTTTTACGATCTTCAGGACTTTCTATGCCATGGTCAACAGAGTTGCGCAGTAAATGCATAAAAGGGTCTATCAAAACATTCCATACATGGGTATCCATCTCCATGGAATCACCTTCAAGTACAAGCTGAACAGATTTTTTTGTTACCCGGGCCGACTCTCTTATAGTTTTGTGTAAACGATTGGATAGTGTTGAAAACGGTGTCATTTTGATGAGTTGTATGGAATTTTGTATTTCAGTAATAACTCTGCGCTGCCTACCCATGGTAGAGTGCCACTCATTTTGTACTTTTAAAGTTTGATCCATGATTGAATTCAAATCAGCAACAGCCTCATTTAAAGAACGGATCATAATATGCAGATCAGAATAGCGATCCATCTCCAGAGGATCAAAGTCATCAATGTCAACGTCAACATTTTGGTCTTCTTTTAGTGCAGGTCCGGTTACAGAGCTGAGGTGTGGTATTTCTGCCAGTTCTAACCCGGCTTCCAGATTTAACGTAATATCTTTCAGCCTTTTCATGGTATTATCAAATTCGCTCAGAGTGGTTTGCAAAAATTGAGAAGAGTCCTCATGGCTGCTGAGATTTATGGTCATATCACCGATAAGACCAAGCATCTGATCGACCTTTTGCATATCCACACGAAGTGTTTTAGAAGATTTAACAGGCTTGATCTCTGGCTCGATTTTTTGTTTTTTCTTTGCATCACTGGAATTGATTTGCTTTTTTTCAAAGGCAGCACCAGATGACTCAGCCATGATAGTTTTAAAGACACTTTTAATCGAATCAATCTCATTAACAATTTGAATCTCTGGATTAATTGCAAGTTTCTCAAATATATCTGTACCATCAAGCATAGCTGTGATGATCTCCGGGGACAGATAGTCAGATTCGTCATGCAGCCAATCAAGAAAGTCCTCAAATTCATTTCCAAAGCTTGCAACCGATTTAATACCGATTACTGCTGCAGCGCCTTTCAATGTATGTACAGAACGTCTGATGGAATGCAGTATTTCACGGTAATCATCGCTAATATTTGTCCTGTCATTGATTAAAGGCAAAAGCAGGTTAAGCTGCTCACCAATACTATTCAGATGGTCCTTTGATTCTTCATTGAAGCTCTCCAAAAATTCCAGATTAATATCTGACATTTCTGGGTCTATTATTTCTGGGATAGACGTTTCCAATGGTATATCAGGTGGCATATCATTTTCTTCAAAGATATCCATATCAAAGTCTTCAAAAAAGGCATCTGAGTCTTCATCTTCTGAGAGTTGCCGTATGAAATTTTCCGCTGGTTTTTTCTTCTGGATCTCAGGTTCATCCACACTATCTATTGAGAAATTTCCAAATTCACTAAAGGCTGACAAAGCATTTTGAAAGAGTTTGTTATCTACATCCTTATCTGTTTCCAAAGAAGAACAATATGTGTATATGTGTGGGACAATTTCAGTCATAACATCAATGAGCCGTGGACTTAAGGTCAGTTTGTCTTTTATAATATCATCCAGAACCATATTTATCAGGGTCGCAGTATTAGTAAGCTCATCTAAATTCATCATGGATGTTACTCCCATGATAGTAGTTGTAAGGCTATGTAATTTACTGGTTATCTGATCTTTTTCGCTGTCTTTATCTGGCAGTAAAGAGAGAAGCTCTTCCATCTCAGGCAGAAGGCTCTTAACTTCTTTAATAAGTGTAAGAAAGACTGTCTTGTCCAATGGTTCTGTCATAAATTATCTCCTTTGCCAACCCGAAGGGTATGGTCATGCAGTAGAAAAGTCATGTAAGCTACTTGAGGAAAGGAATTTGTCCAGGTCAAAAAGTAATATTTTTTTTTGGACATTCTCTTTCTCATAAAATGCCTGACCAAAAAGATATTTAGAAAGCATGTCTTTTTTTTGAGTTTTTTTAAATTTATTGGTCATTAAAGAGTATAAAGGACGAGTCGCAAGGATTTTATCTACTATGACAGCTATTTCCATATCATCATTGTGGACAATGAGATAAGGTTCGGTGTCAACTGGTATCTGTGGCAAACGTGGTGAAGCGTTTTTTGTGTCAAAGAAAAGATTCAGGTTTACTACAGAAATAATTTCCCCTCTTATATTTGCAATACCGGTTATCCAATCAGGTAGCATTGGGAGTGGTTGTACCGATAGATGCTTCCCTGCTTCCAGAACTGCAGTTAAAGGGATAGCAAGCTGTTTGTTGCCAAGTTGAATGCAAACATGTCGTCCTATCTCTATTCTTTTCTGACCTTCTTCAACATCAAATGTATTATCCAGATTAAGATGCTCTACAGTTTTTATTTCATTGTCAATACAAGCGATTAGTTCTTTTAGTTTAGAGTCACCCTCTGGCTTAGATTTTTTGTTCCCAGTTTCTTTCATCTTAAGCCTATCCTTCACCAACCATTTTTGATACCTCTTTAAGCAATACAGCATCGTCCCAAGGTTTGGTCAAATAAACATCAGCGCCTTGTTTTTTTCCCCAGAATTGATCAGATTTATGACTTTTGCTTGTTAACATGATGACTGGGATATGCTGTAGTGCAGGTGATTTCTTCATCTTTCTACAGGCCTGAAACCCATCCATGTTCGGCATGATTACATCAAGAATAACAAGGTCTGGTTCCTCAGATTGTGCTTTTTCTAAAGCCTGTTTTCCGTCAGTTGCTGTTATGATATCATAATTTTTAAGGACAGCAGATGCTGCTTTTAATCCAGTAGGGCTGTCATCTACAATAAGTATCTTTTTTTTTGTCATATTCTTTTGTCTCCTCAGTATATCAAGTGAATTGGTGTATATTATTTAATGTTTAAGTGTATAAAAAATCCTTGAATTACTTCAATTGTTATTGAATATGCTTTTCCACTTCTGAGATCAGATTGTCCGGATTAAACGGTTTTGTGAGATAAGCATTGGCAGATGATAATTTCCCTCTGACCTTGTCTGTCAAACTTGCTTTGCTGGTTAACATAATTACCGGTGTTTTCTTTAAGTCATTATTGTGTCTAATCATATACAGAAGGCTATATCCATCTAATTTAGGCAGCATTACATCTAAAATAACAAGATCGGGTTGCGCAATAGAAAGTTTGCTTAATGCTTCAACACCGTTATCTGATTCAACAACAAGAAAACCATGATTCTGAAGATTCATTTTAATAACTTTTCTGGTAGTTGGACTGTCTTCCACAACAAGTATTTTTTTGACTATGGAAGAGTCAAATGGACCAAGGGCTTCTTTTGTCGAATATTTTGAAGCAAGGAACCTGTGACAATATTCTTTGAATTTCATGCGATTCTGGTACCCATTAATTTTTAAAGATAGTTCATATATCAGGTTTTCAACAAATTTTATCGGATAATCAAACCTGTTAAATCCTAGTTTGGAGATCGTATCGTTTAAATGGGTTACTGCCCCTATGCCAATAAATTCGGTAAGTGTGTCTTCTAAATAATCAAAATCTTCTTTGCTTAACAATAGTATATTTTGCAGTACGAAATTAATCAGCCCAAGTTTATATAATTCTACGATAATCTTACCAACTTTAGCAGGAGAAAATCCTGTGGCCAGTAAGATGTCTTTAACTGATTTTTCTCCATCCAGTATATTAAGCAGTTTGATCATATCTTTATCTATTTCACATTTCAATGACCTTTTACTAGATCGTTTAAACACTGATTTTAAAAATTTTGCTTTATTGATTTTCATTATTGTCTTTTCTTAAGGATAGCTAATATTCAAGTTCAGGCGGCTTACCCGCTGCCTTACGAATTTGTTGCCAGAACTCTTTGCTGCGCGCCGCTTCTTTTCCTGACAAAGTGTCTATAGTTTTAAAATAATTCTGTTTGAATTTATCCATGTTTACATCTTCTGCCTTGTTACAGACTACTATATGAACGGTCTGTATAGATTGATGGTCAAAGGCTCGCCATTGCTGCTCATCCTTTAAAGAGATGTATTTATGGTTTTCAAGTGCTTTTATAATAGTTTTGGTATCAAATGTCCCTGCACGCTCAACCGCCTCTTTGTACTGATGTAAAATGGTATAGGCCGAGCCTGCTGAAGAGGATGGATAGGAGTGGTATCTGTCAGCATACTTTGTTACAAATTCTTTACCTTTGGTGTAATTGTAGCTGAAAGGGATATTCCAACTCCAAGGGGTAGTGCCAATAATTCCTTCCATTACCTTTGGTCCAGCACTCATAGCATCATCTAATCCAAGAGTCGGAACTAAAATAGCCTGGAATTTTTTCTTTAATCCCATTTCTTCAAGCATGGTAAGGACACGCACCAGATCCTTGCCAAATTGTACCAGCACCAATACTTGGGACTTTACTGCTTTTGCCATGGACAAAGCATTGGAAAAATCTTGATAGGTGGCTCCGGGAAAGGGAGTGTAAAAATTTCTATGCCTTTTCTCGTTGGTGGTCATACTGAAATTACGGATGGAATTTTCTGTGGTACGTCCCCAAGTATAGTCAGCAGTGATGTAAAAAAACTTTTTACTGGATAATTTTTTTTTCATTAAATAATTAGAAAGACCTTTAGCAGCCATCCATGAATTGTAATATTCTCTGAATATATATTTATGACCTTCTTTACCTGTAGTGGCATTTGAGCCAGTCTGTGTGCCGAAATACAGTTTCTCTCTGGATTGAGCTGCTTTACCTCCGGCAATGGCCACAGAACTTGAGACACCACCAAAAATCATTTCGCATCTTTCTTGATCAATCAATTCAAGGACGTTTTTTGTGGACAGAGCAGGTTTGGATTGTGTATCTCTGGTGATCAACCGGATATCCCTGCCAAGGATTCCTCCCTGATTGTTAATCTCTTCAACAGTTAATCTTGCCGCATTATACTGGGCCTGCCCCTGAATTGAATAGGGACCGGTTTGTGGATAATTGAGTCCTATTTTTACAACATTAGCCCAACCATTCTGGTGGAGAGAAATTATAACAATAGGAATAAGAACCCATTTAATATATTTCATGCTTGCCTCCTTATTATTCTATGTCGGTTTTATCTATGAATTCATATTCTTTTTGAAAATCAAGCTCATAACCTTTAGTTGATTGCTCATCTATAATCTCCTCCTCTATAACCTTCTCCTCGCCAGGGATCTTGTCAGATGCAAGCTTAAATTCGGCAACTGACTTCAACATTTCATTAGCTGTTGATGCCATATCCTTCATTGATGATGAGGCCTTTTCAGTTTGTCCGGCAGTATCAAAACTGATAACACCAATCTCACTCATTTGTTTTGCAAGCTGTGCTGTGGTATCAGCTTGTTCTTTGGAAGTTTCGGCAAGGCCGGAAATCAATTTCGCCACGTCATTGGAACTTCCCGTGATTTCTTTAAGTCGGGAAAGAGCTTGTTGTGACAGGGAAGTACCTTTTACAACCTCCTGAATACTTGCGTCCATGCTGGTACCAGCTGTAGTAATTTCTTCTAAAATATTTTTAATTAATGCCTCAATTTGTTTGGTTGAACCGGCAGCCTGTTCAGCCAAACGTTGAATTTCCTCTGCAACAACAGCAAAGCCACGACCTTCTTCACCGGCTGATGCAGCTTGAATAGAAGCGTTTAGAGCCAGAATTGATGTGCGGTCAGAAATTTCATTAATTGTCCTGGCAAAGTCACTAATTTCCTGAGAACTTTCACCGAGACGTTTAATTGCCCGGGCTGTATCCTGAACATTTTTACGAATCGCTTCCATTGCACGACTTGTAT
>JAGLLQ010000633.1 GCA_023140455.1 Desulfobacteraceae bacterium
TTATTGGAATTATTGGAATTGGTTTTATATTTCTTCCTGAAATTAAATCATTTGATTTTTCTGATAAAAGCGTACAAGGTTTAGGCATGTGTTTTTTAAGTGTCTTGATGGCATCTCTTGGCAATATTGTATCTGCCCGGAATTCGGAAAACAACCTGCCAATTGTTCAGGCCAATGCTTTTGGCATGGCTTATGGAGCTATAATTCTTCTTTTATTAGCAGTATTATTAGGTAAAGAGTTTACTATATCTTTATCAGCTTCGTATTTAGTTTCTCTTTTTTACCTTGCATTTTTTGGTTCCATTCTTGCTTTTGGAAGCTACCTGACACTGATTGGTAAAATAGGTGCGGACAAAGCTTCCTATGCAATTATGGTGGTTCCTGTTGTGGCATTGATAATTTCTTCTTTCTATGAAGGGTATGTGTGGAATCTGCAATCAATTATTGGCCTTATGCTTGTCTTAACCGGAAACTTTTTGGCTTTACGGAAAAAACATCTGCCTGAAATTGCTGTTGCAAAAGATCAGGGATTAATATAACTTTTAAGTATATTTGTTATTGCAACAAACCTAAACTTCAGGTGATCTATGTATTATACTTACATTTTAAGAAGCCAGAAAGACAAAAAACAATTTGTGGGTCTGACAAAAGATATAGATACCAGATTTGAGCAGCATAATAATGGAGAGGTCAAATCAACAAAAGAGTTTAGCCCGTTCACATTGTTATATTATGAGGCATGTCTTCATAAAGATGATGCCAGAATACGTGAAAAATTTTTTAAGACACAAAAAGGGCGCCTTTTTTTAAAAAAGCGCCTTAAGTCTTTTTTTATAAAAGATTAAATTATATTAGCACCACTCAAATTTTCCTTGATATAATTTAAGAATAACATATATATGCAAAGGGGAAAGTTTTAAATTAATTATTCTACAAACTGATGAGTTATTTTTAGCAATTCTTTCATTGAAAAGGGTTTTGGCAGTACTGCATCGAAATCGCATTGTTCAAGCAGCCATGGAGTTCCAGACATACCGACAACAGGTGTTACGTTTTTTTGAATATATTTTAAATATTGAAGGACTTGTTCTCCTGACAGGCCGGGCATCTTCATATCAGTAAAAATCAGGCTGTAATTGTTAGCCTCAATTTTTTCAATTCCCTTTTCGCCACTTTCTACGGTATCTACAGTGTAGCCGTTTCGGGTTAAACTTTTTGCAAGTAGATTTAAAATAGGTTGTTCATCATCAATAACCAAGATTGGATTTGAATTTGTCCTGCTATTTAATCTGTCGTTCAATATTTACCGTCCTGTGTTTGGAAGTTTAAACTTTATATTTCCTATTTTAAATATATTTTCAAGTCAACTCTGATCGTTCTATATTGCAGAAGTCTCGTCTACAGTTTAGTGGATTTAGATAACATCTTGATTTTATTGTATTTTAGAATGTGAAACATGGTATTTGATATAAAATTCAGTATGTTATCTAACACTCTGTTATTATATGTGATTTTTCAATTTCATTGATCGTGTCATTGGATGATATAAAATTTTTCTCTGATTTTCTCTTGTTTATTAAAAATTCCTTTGTTTTACTATAAAATTAATCAACTATTAAAATTTCAAGGGTTTTTAATAGTTTCACAAAAATATTAATTTTACTTAAGATTTAAACAGAGATTGTCGATAAAAATGTTCTTATTTTTTAATATACCCGCTTGGAAGAACAGTTTTTAGACCATCTTGCAGACCTTGAAGGCTTTCTGACATACCTACAAAAAAATGCCCGCCAGACTTTAGAGATTGGTAAAGGTTGTTTACGACTTTTTTTCTTGTGGTATTATCAAAATAGATCATTACATTTCTGCAGAAAATAATATCAAATTTATTAGACCCGGTAAAGGGTGAATCTTCAAGAAGATTATGCTTTGCAAAGGAGACATTTTTTAGTATTTCAGGTTTAACCTTGACATGACCATTGTACGCTCCTTTTCCTCTTTGAAAATATGCTCGCAGCAGAGGCAGGGGTACGGATCGTATCCTTTCGTTAGGATATACGGCTCTTTGACCGGTTTTCAGCATTGTACTTGATAAATCAGATGCAAAAATATCATATTTAAAAGAGTTTGCTGTTAATTGTACTGCAATGGAATATGCTTCCTCTCCGCTTGAAGATGCTGCACTCCATATTTTTAAGGGTTTACTTTTATCAAATGTTTTCACTATATATTCACAATGGATGTTTTCTCTGAAAAAGAAAGTATGATTTGTGGTGATTGCATCGATAAAGTTGATAAATTCATTTTCGTCATTATTCATAAGTCTTAAATATTCTGGAACAGACGCTATTTTTGTAACCCTCATTCTTTTTGCAAGCCTGGCAGTCAAAAGTTCATATTTCTTTTCATTTAGAACAATGCCTGATTCTTTGTAAACAAGTGCGGAGAGTTTTTTAAATTGCTCAGGAGTGACTTTTGAATAGGAGGCCATTATCTTTATTCTGTAGTTATCAGCTTGATAGCTGTTTGTGCAATGCTGTTAATATTTTTTACATGATCCACTGCGCCAATATCAATTGCTTCCTTAGGCATGCCAAACACAACACAGGATTTTGCATCCTGAGCAATATTAACTGCTCCTGCCTTTTTCATGGAAAGAAGACCTGCTGCTCCATCTTTACCCATACCGGTGAGGATAATCCCAAGGACATTAGCTCCACCATATTTTGCAGCAGATTTAAAAAGAACATCGGCGGCAGGTCTTTGATAATGAACAAGTGGTCCTTGTTTTACCTGAACATAATACCTGGCACCACTTCTTCTTAAAAGCATATGATAGTTTCCAGGGGCGATCAGAACCTGTCCGTTAAGAACAGAGTCTCCATCTTTTGCTTCTTTTACCTTCATTTTGCAAAGCTCATTTAATCTTTCGGCAAATGATGTTGTAAACT
>JAGLLQ010000634.1 GCA_023140455.1 Desulfobacteraceae bacterium
GGTGGAGCTAACCGACTACCCCGCTAAAATTATTATGTATTCTTCATAAACATAAAATCCAATATTTTGATCTTATTCCCTATTTTTATTTTATTCCCTATCCGTGTAAAGGAGTTCCGCTTGCTTTTAAAGCTACCTCAGACATTATTTCGGCAAGAGTAGGATGTGCATGAATAGTATGCGCAAGATCAGAAACAGTTAATTTTTTATTTACAGCCAGTGTACCCTCGGCAATCAAATCAGTAGCATGTGGTCCTATTATATGAATTCCAAGTATTTTTTCTGTTTTGTTTTCAATTACAATTTTAGCCTCTCCCGCAATTTCACCAATTGCCTGCGCTTTTCCAAGTGTTCTGAAATTGACTGAAAAACTTTTTGTATCAATACCATTATTTATAGCCTGAGACTCAGACAATCCAACATTGCCAATTTCAGGAGTTGTAAAAATAGCACCTGGAATTGCATCATATTTCATCAGTTTTGTTTTACCTATTATATTATCAACTGCAATCATACCTTCATGGGATGCAACATGGGCAAGCATTACTTTTGAAGGTCCAAGAATATCACCAATTGCATAGACCCCTTCAATTTCGGTCTCAAGTCTTTCATTAACTCTTATCCAGCCTCTTTCATCGGTTTTAAGTCCAATGTTCTCAAGACCTATTTCAGAAGCAAGTGGTGTTCTTCCAACACAAACTGCCATTTTTTCGGTTTCTATAACCTGTTGCGCAATTTCTTTATCATTATTTAAAAATGGTGATTTAACGATGGTTAATAATAATTTTTCTTCATTTACTTCTGCTTTTTCAACAACCCTGTCAGTCAAAACTTTAATTTTCTTTTTCTTCATCTCTCTTAGAAGGATTTTAGAACAATTCTCATCAACTGAAGGTAATGGTAATAACCTTGACATGGCTTCAACAACTATAACTTTTGAACCTAAAGAAGAGAGAATAAATGCAAACTCACACCCAATGACACCACCGCCAACAATTGTTATAGATTCAGGAATAGTATCAATTCTTAAAAGGTCATTACTGGATAGAATTTTTTTATGATCAAATGGGAATGCTTGCATATTTAATGGTTTTGTCCCGGTAGCAAGTATTAATTTATCAAAATAAACTTCTTCAGTTCCACCATTATTTAGAACAACATTTATATGTCCCTTACCTTTAATATACCCCGTACCTCTTAAAAGTGTTACCCCGCTTTTTTTCAATAAAGCTTCTATACCTATTCTCTGGCTTTCTATCACTTTATCTTTTCTCAACATTAATGCGTTAATATCAAAATTTATATCTTTATTAATATTAACACCAAATTGAGCTGCATTTTTCGCTTTAATAAATAAATCACTGGAATTTTTCATTATTTTGGAAGGGATGCAACCATGATTTAGACATGTGCCTCCAAGATTTTCTTTTTCAATTAAAATTACATTTATTCCGAGTGAAGCCGCTTTAAGTGCAGCTACATAGCCGCCTGGTCCAGCACCTAAAATAGCTAAATTAATATTCATGGATTTTTCCTTTCTATTTTTATACTTATTTGTATATTATCTTAAAAATTTAATCTATTATTTATTAAGCTTTGCTGAGCATATAATCAATTTTATTTCGAAATATTCATTTTTTCATAAATTATTCACATTTTTATTTGACAATACCATTGTTTTACTTTAAAATTCAAGAAAATAATTTAGGCTTAATTTAAAATCAAAATATAATGAGGCTCCTATGAAAATTGATAGAATCAACATAGAAATTATCAGGGAATTAAAACGGGGAAGAAAATCATATAAAAAAATTGCAGATAAACTTGCTATAACTGAAAATACTGTCAGAGCCAGAGTAAACAAGCTTATAGAAAATGAAGTGCTGGATATATGCGGGCTTGTTGATCCCTCTGCATTACCCGGGCATCGCACTGTTATGATTGGCATTAAGCTTTCCCAGATGAATATTGTTGATAAAGGTGAAGAATTAAGCAAGCTTAAAGGGGTGGTATCGGCAAGCGTTGTCACAGGAAGATACGATATTATTCTAATGGTTTTATTTAAGCCCAAATTTGGGCTTTTAGAATTTTACACTGAAGAAATTTCAAATGTAGACGGGATTAACTATGTTGAAACTTTTGTAATTTATAAATCATATAACCTTAAAGTACCATATCAATTTTAAATTTATATAATTTTCAGGAGAACTAATATGACACCACAACATAAAAATTCAATGGATAAAAGCCAAAGCATTGATATCAAGATGCCTAAATGGGACAGCAATACCTATAAGGTAAACCTTTCCTTGATTGAAGAATCCAGTGATAAACAGCTGAAAACAACTCCATTACATGAATGGCATCTGGCATCAGGGGCAAACATGGCTGATTTTGGCGGGTATCATATGCCTCTATGGTATGAAACCGGTGTTAAAAATGAACATCTTGCTGTTCTTGAATCAGCTGGTGTTTTTGATACCAGCCATATGGCATGTATAACTGTTAAAGGCAATGATGCTTTTGAACTCATTCAATTTTGTTTTACAAGAAATATAGAACCTTTAAAAACAGGAAGGTGTGTGTATGGCGCCTTTCTTAATGAAAAAGGTTTTTCAATTGATGATGCAATAGTTTACAAGTTTTCAAATAAAGTTTTTATGATTTGTGTTAACTCTGGAATGGGCTCTGTAATAACCAATCATCTAACTGAAAATAAAAAAGAACTCTCAGTTGAACTCACTGATTTAACTGGAAGAATTGCAAAAATGGATATTCAAGGCAAAAATTC
>JAGLLQ010000635.1 GCA_023140455.1 Desulfobacteraceae bacterium
TGCTGGAATTGATACAAAATTAAATGCAGATGCTACAAAGATAGAAGAGTATGAAACTTTAGTAGCCACAACTTCGAAGAATTTAAGTATTCTGGAAAAAAAATATGACGAATTCAAAAAGGACTCAATAAACAAATCAACATTTGATGCACAACTTGATAAAATGAATCAGATATTTACTAAAAAACTCGATAACCTTGAATACAAACTTTCAAAAAAAATAAATCCTGCTACAACAACAGGACCTGAAAAACAAATCATTAAAAAAGCACCTGAGACCAAGCCTGTTGATGAATCTATTGAAGAAGAAGCAATCGAGGAATAAAAACAAAAAAAGGTTTAATTAGATTCGATTATTAATTGATCACCCGGATGAATAATGCTCCTGCGTGATAAATTATTCCATTTAATTAGTGAAGAGAGTCTGACATTATATTTTTTTGCAATTAAAGCAAGATTTTCTCCTGACCTTACCCTGTGGATTGTATTATCACCTGAGTCCTGCCATTTTGCATAATAGTCTTGAAATCTTGCTTCAAATTGATGTATTAATCCTTTTGGAACTAAAACTGCATTTTCACCTACGGCAAGATAATATCCTCTTAATTCAGGATTCATCTCTTTAACAGTTCTAAATGATATTCCTGCTGACTGTGCAACTAATGCTATTGGAATTTGACGAGAGGAATTAATATTAATTTTGTCAAATTCAAAAACAGGATAATAATCTTCTTTTTGGAAAACAAATCCAAATTTTTGATAATTTTCCATAATATGTTTTGCTGCTATAATTTTAAAAATATATCTCTGGGTCTCTTCTGAAAGATATAATGAATAAAATTTATCCGATTTTTGTATTTCAATCATGTTCTTTAATCTTCTGGCGCCCATATTATACGCTGCAACAGCAAGAAACCAATCATCAAATTGTCTATTTAGTTCCTTTAAATATTGGCAGGCAGATGCAGTGGATTTAAATAAATTACGCCGTTCATCAATTTTGTAATTAATTTTCAATCCATACATTTTGCCGGTAGATCGAAGAAACTGCCAATATCCAACAGCCCCCTTTGGAGAGCTTACATGCGGTCTTAAACCACTCTCCACTACTGCAACATATTTTAAATCATCAGGAAGATCTGCCTCTCTGATAATCTTTTCAATATGGGGAAAAAATTTAGAAGCTCTTTTTATCCACAAAATAACCTGGGGTCTATCCCAAAGTGCTAAAAGGATTTCTTTTTCCAGCCTTTCTTTAATATCCTGCCTGTGAACAGGGATCTGAGTACTGCAAAAGAAAACAGGCTCGGAGAATCGTACACTTTCAACTAAAGAAGGTAATACAAATTCATTGTTATAATTTCTATTATCCTCAGCAAAAGAGAAAACAGGATTTAAAAAAAACAAACAAAAGCAAGCTGAAAGAATAGAAATCAAACAAAAGGGTTTCATTGATTTTTTCATGATTTTCAATTTCATTCTATAATAGTCTCAAATCAATTAATCCAAGTCAATCAATTATGATAAATAGTCAAAGAGATGCAAAGGATATGAAAGTATTTATACTTTTTTGTTGATATGATAATATTCGTTGTTACTATTAACTATAAATAGATAAATAATAATTTAGAAAGTCATTAAAATGGATATTCAATGGTTCCCGGGACATATGAAAGGATCAATGGAAAAATTAAAAAATTCCATATCAAAAGCCAATCTTGTACTTGAAATCCTTGATGCAAGGCTTCCGTTCTCAAGCTCTAACCCGGACATTGAAAAACTTTGTAAAAATATGCTCAAGATTAAAATATTGAATAAACATGATATTGCAGACCCTGATATTACAAAAAAATGGCTCAATTATTTTAAGGCCAACAATCAAAAAGCAATAGCCCTTTGTGCAAGAAATATTAAAGAAGTAAAACAAGCTGTTGATTACTGTAGGAATATTACTCAAAAGAATAAAGCTGAAAAAATTAAAATTATGGTTAT
>JAGLLQ010000636.1 GCA_023140455.1 Desulfobacteraceae bacterium
CCAGAACTCAATGAGAATCAAATGGCCCCGTAAAGAAATGGAAGCCAAGCTCAAAAGTATTATGCAAAGCATTCATTCAACATGTCTTTTAGCTTCTGAAGAATATGGAACCCCTGGCAACTACGTCAATGGTGCCAATATTGCCGGATTTGTAAAAGTTGCAGATTCAATGATAGATCAGGGAATTGTTTAATTCTCTTCGATCAATTAACAGGATAACTTTGAAAGGCCGGTTGAATTTTATTAACCGGCCTTTTGAGGAGGCAATTCCTTTTTATCAGGGATAATATTATTTTAATTTTTTTAATAATGTTTTTCTGTCAATTTTCAAAATCCTAAGCGCTTCCGCCTTATTACCACCTGTCTGCTGGACAACATCTCTAACATATTTTCGTGACATATCTTCTAAACTCAGATTATGGTTATGATCGAAATGGATATTAAATTTCATTATGTCAGGAAAACTTAAACTATCTATTTGGTCAGTTTCATTCATGATCAAATTTCTATGGATAAGATTTTCAAGTTCTCTGACATTACCAGGCCAGGAGTATTGTTTTAAAGCTGTGATTGCCTTATTGGTAAAGGTTGGCTCCTTTCTCCCAAGTTCCTTGGCATACTTCATGGCAAAATGTTTGGCAAGAAGTATGACATCATCCTCGCGATTCCTTAGAGGAGGTATATCAATATTAATAACATTTAACCGAAAGAATAAGTCCTGCCGGAACAAACCCTTTTCAACCAAGTCTTCCAAATTTTTATTAGTTGCTGCAATAATTCTGACATCAACTTTTCTCTGTTGTGTTTCCCCAACTCTAATAATTTCTTTTTCCTGTAAAACCCTAAGCAATTTAGCCTGTAGTTCAAAAGGTAGTTCACTGATTTCATCTAAAAAAAGGCACCCTTTTTCAGCTGCCTGGAAAAATCCTCTTCTGTGCTGGACTGCACCCGTGAATGCCCCTTTTGCATGACCGAACAATTCACTTTCGAAAAGGTTCAAAGGTATACCCGGGCAATTGACAGGGATAAAAGGATAGACCGACCTTGCATTATTATTATAATGAATGGCTCTGGCCACCACTTCTTTTCCTGTACCGTTTTCACCGGATATTAGAACAATTGCATCAGTTTTACAGGCTTTTTCTATCATTGAACACATATCAATGATATTTTGGGATTCACCAATAATGCCAAAATTTGTCCAAATATCTTTATATATCACAGCAGGATCAATTTTTTTTTCCTTTTGTTTCTTAATACTCTTCTTTACTGCATCAAGGAGTTCAGTATCTGTAAACGGCTTGGTAAGATATTCATCTGCACCCTCTTTCATGGCAGCTACAGCACTGTTAATAGAGCCATATCCTGTCAGCATGATTATGCTGATATTAATAAAATGATCTCTAACATATTTTATAAGTTCAAGACCTGAATGTTTAGGCATCTTATAATCTGTGATCAAAAGGTCAAAATCCTCCCTTGAAAGAATTTTGATTGCATCGTTTACACTGTGCGCTATAAAAACCTGAAACCCGGATATTTCAAGATTCCTCTTAATAACTTCACAAGTTATAACATTATCATCAACAATAAGGATATGTTCTTTGTTAAGCTGTTTGGGCATCAATCTCCCTCCATGGGCAAACATACTTCAAAAATCGTTCCCTTACCAGGTTCACTGCTTACTTTAATATCTCCGTTATGGCTCTGAATAATTCCATAGACAACAGAGAGACCTAACCCTGTTCCTTCCCCTACGTCTTTTGTTGTGAAAAAGGGCATAAATGTTTTACTGATATTTTCACCTGAAATACCGCTCCCGGTATCTTCAATAGATAAAATTACATTTTGATCCTTCTTTCGCGTAGATATTATCAATTCTCCGCCATGTTTCATTGCCTGTATTGCATTTATTGTCAAATTTGTAATAACCTGGTTAATTTGATTAGGATCAGCTGTAATAGTAATATTTTCAGTATATTTTTTGACAATCTTAATCCCTTTTTTAATACATCTTGCTTCTAAAAAAGTAGAATTATTGTCAATCAGTTTATTAAGGTTAATTTTTTCTTTGCATAGGGGGGATTGACGGGAAAACTCCAATAACTTTTTAATAATTTCACGGGAATATATCACACAGTCTTCAATTTTCTCCAGATCGTTTTTCGCTTGCTCTGGCATTTGAGGCAATTTTAATGACAATTGAGCAAGCCCCAGAATATTTCCTAAAGGTTCGTTTAATTCATGAGCAACCCCTGCAGCAAGCTGGCCGATAGTTGCAAGCCTGTCAGCATGCAAAAGCTGCTGCTTAATCAATTTTCTATTTTCATCATCTCTCTGTTTTTTCAAATAAAAACTAATAATATTTGCAATACCCTTAAGCAAGTTTCTTTCTTCAATTAAAAAAGGAGCTTTTAATTCTGATACAAATTCAGGTTGATAAAAAACTTCAATAGCGCCCATAATATGAGTTTCTATTAAAATTTTTTCACTTTGGCACACATTTGATTCAAAAAAATTGGATGAAAGGTATTTGTTACCCTTAAAAGTAATTCTGGCACAGGATTCTTTTGCATATTGCCACCCACTGGGGACAATGTGAACGATTTTATCTAAAGCGACATCCATATCAGACTCAACCACAACACATTGAGCGACCTGATACAGACAATTGAGTTCTTTTATTCTTTCTTCTTCATTCCTGCTGACCCTTTTATACTCATCATAAAATTGCTGCAGGGTTGTATTCTGTTTTTGAAGTTTTTTAATAAGTTGTTGCTGTTGTGCAACCAGGATATCAGTGGTTTCCATTTATAGTTCCCCACTAAAATTTGTATCAATCAGTTCCATACCGGAAATCCGGTATGGAACTTAAAATCAATTGCCAGGTTAAGTTAGCCCCTGATCAAGCATTGCATCTGCTACACGCCGAAATCCTGCGACATTTGCGCCGAACACATAATTGCCTTTTTTATTAAACTCAGAAGCTGTTTCATAACACTGATCATGGATATGTTTCATAACCTGATGAAGTCTCTGATCAACCTCTTCTTCTGTCCAGTTCATAAAATTGG
>JAGLLQ010000637.1 GCA_023140455.1 Desulfobacteraceae bacterium
ACTTAGTTTCTTTACTCATAACAGTAGTAATTTCTGTTATCCTTCTTGTGACAGCTCTATTCCATTTATAACTTCTTTTCTCTCATCATCTTCTTCAACGTCTACTTTTGTTTGCTGCTTATGTTTTTCAAACATCGTTCTTATTTTCTTTAAAGAGACAAGTTGATCTGATCTTGCAGATGGGGTCAGGAAAGATTTGAGTTTGCGTTCAAGAGCACTTGGGTGATAATCACTTCCTATGGCAATTGTTCCTTCCATAATTATTTTTTGTAATAACAGTTCCTGATCAGTCCGCTCTCTAATGTTTGCTGCAAATGGTAAAAAGAAAAAATTTGCAAGTACAATTCCATAAAGTGTTGATGTTAAAGCAACTGGAATTGTTGCTAAAATTATGGTGGTATCTCCAATCCCACTCAACATGCCAATTAATCCGACAACGCTTCCAACCAACCCGAATGCAGGACATACATTTGCCATTGTAGCCAAGACACGCTCACTCTCTTCACGCCTCTGCCTGAAAAAATACATTTCACTTGTAAGGCAGCTTCTGATTTCATTTATTGAATATCCATCCACTAAAAACCCCAATGCCTGTCTTAAAAAATTAACAATTGTTTCCTCTTCATCATCCTGGAGTGCTAAAACTCCCTGTACTTTGCTTTTTACAGACAGGTCAATCAGTATTTCAACAATCTCATTTGGCGTTTTAATTGGTTTTCTGTATGAGCGTCTTAATACTTTGGTAACAATAACAAGCCTGCTGAAACGAAAACATATTAACGTTGCACCAAGCGTACCGCCAATTACGATCAAAACAGCAGAGATATTAAAATAAAGCCCGATATTATTATTAATCGCAAATCCGGCAAAAAAAGTAATAAAACAAAGAATAACTCCAATGATGTTCTTTTTGTCAATGACCCACAAAAAGGGTAAAGATAGTTTTTTTCCCATAATAAATTTCCAATTTTTATAAGAGTTAATTAAAACCCGTCAAGCCTGCCCTTTGTGATAATAATTTCAACACGCCTGTTCCTGATTCGATTTTCACTTGTTATATTCGAATTCAATGGCTGATGATACGAATGACCGCTGATAAAAAATCTCTCTCCGGGAAGCCTATGATTCTCCATTAAATATCTTGCTACTACACATGCCCTTATGGCAGAAAGTTCCCAATTTGTGGGAAATTCATCTGTTTTAATCGGCACATTATCTGTATGGCCAACAACATTTACCATATATGATGTTTGTTGAATCACCAAAGCAACGTTACCAAGTACTTCTTTTGCTCCCGGCTTTAGATCTGCTTTCCCAACCTCAAACAGCAAATCGTTTGTCAATGTAATCCGGACTGCTTTATCTTCTATTAATTCGACCGATGCAAGATCCTTGATAGTTTCCCTACTCAGATCATAAATATCAGGGAAAGATTCACTGACAACCCTTTTCACATTATCATTCATAACAAGCCCTGAGCCTGAATCAGAAACAGTTGTAACGCCCGGCCCTTTACCAAAAGAAAAATCGCGGTTTGCCATCTGATAGATAAACATAACAGCAAACATGATAAACATTGTCATCATCAGATCAGACCATGGAATAGACCAATGGATGTTCGATCTGTTTTCAAAATATCGCACCCGCCTGGAAAACAAATTCCCTTTGAAAGGATCATCATAACAAAAATTATCGGTTTCCGGTGTTATTTCGCTTGCAGCGTTATTTTCATTTACTGTTCCATTGGCATGTGACATAGAATAAAGTCCTTGTTTTAACAACTGCTAAATCAACAGAAGAAATAGTATACTGTAATATATTCCTCCATAAAAGAACTTGATATCATTATTACTATATCGTACATTTCCTATAGTAACTTTAATATCATTAATGTATAATCAATTCTTGCAATCATCATACCAAAACAAAATCAAGTTGGAGCATAGCTACAAACTTTTTTTCAATACTATGCTCCTTTACTTGAAAAATAGGGTCTTTTATTGTAATCTCCAATTTGGTTGACAAGACTCTTTTCTGTCTTGTTTTTTATTTAAAACTTAACATATTAAAAAAGAATACTATTTATATGGAAATATATCAGGGAATACTGCTTGGAATACTTCAGGGAGTTACTGAATTTCTACCTGTCAGCAGTTCAGGACATTTAGTTTTAGGTCAGCATTTTTTCAATCTGACAGAACCAATGCTTGCCTTTGACATAAGCGTCCACTTAGGAACACTTGCTGCAATTGCAATTGTTTTTTTCAAAGATATAAAAAATATTGGTATATCTGTCTTTAAACCAGCTTCTTCAAAATCAGATATTAAACTTTTATTGCTCATTATCACTGGCTGTGTACCAACAGCTGTTTTAGGCTATATAATTAAAATCTGGGAAAGTACTATTTTCTCATCAGTACTCCTGGTTGGATGCATGCTTATTTTTACCG
>JAGLLQ010000638.1 GCA_023140455.1 Desulfobacteraceae bacterium
AGCAATTAAATTTTTATCAACTTTAAAAAAGAATATTGCCTGGACCGGGCGGTTTTTCCGTTTGGGCAATTTTAGGAATATATTAAGATGTCATTTGAAAATCTTGGCCTCAGCGTTGAACTGTTGCAGGCTATTAAATCACAAGGCTATACAAAGCCAACACCAATTCAGGCAAAGGCCATCCCGGAAATTTTTAAAGGTCGGGATATCCTTGCCGGAGCTCAGACAGGTACTGGGAAGACAGCAGCATTTTCTCTGCCGCTGCTGCAAATGCTCAGCACTAAGCCTTCATCAAAACAACAGCGTAAACCTCGTGTTCTGGTTCTGGCACCTACCCGGGAACTTGCCGCGCAGGTTGGAGAAAGTATGCAGGCTTATGGCAGGAGACTTTCTTTAAGGTCTACGATGATTTACGGCGGTGTAAATATTAATCCCCAGATAGATCGTTTTAAGCGTGGAGTGGATATAGTTGTTGCGACTCCCGGCAGACTTTTGGATCATGCCCAGCGTCATACTATAAACCTTTCCTGTATTGAATTTTTAGTTCTGGATGAGGCGGACCGTATGCTTGATATGGGCTTTATCAAAGATATTAAGAAAATTGTGAGCTATCTTCCAAAGAATCGTCAGAATCTTCTGTTTTCTGCAACATATACCAACAGCATCAAGAAATTTGCTGAAGACCTTCTTGACAAGCCTGCACATATCGAGGTCGCAAGAAGAAACACCGCTGCTGAGATGGTGACCCAGTACGTTCATCCTGTAGAGCGCGGTAGAAAGCGGGAATTGTTGTCCTCCCTGATCCGTGGTAAAAACTGGAATCAGGTATTGGTTTTTACGCGCACTAAACATGGTGCTAACAGGCTCACCAAACAGCTTATGAAAGATGGTATAAAAGCTGCTGCCATTCATGGCAACAAGAGCCAGAATGTTAGAACCAGAACATTGGCAGATTTCAAAAAAGGTGCTGTAAGAACTCTTGTTGCAACAGATGTGGCTGCCCGTGGTCTTGACATAAACAGTCTTCCCCATGTAGTAAATTTTGATCTTCCCAATGTCCCGGAAGATTATGTACATCGTATTGGTAGGACTGGTCGTGCAGGGCAAAATGGAGTAGCTCTGTCTCTTGTGTGCAGAGAGGAGCAAGGTTTTTTATTGAATATCCAGAAGCTCCTTAAACAGAAAATTTCTATCAAGGAGATTGAAGGCTTCCAGATGGAAAAGAACTCTGGAACACCTGCAAAAAAAACAATAAGCAAAAAAGCTAAAAGTCCATGGAAACCCAAGAGAAAAAGAACAGCCTCCAGTGGGCGGCGTGACCGCTCCCCACAGGCTGCTCGCAGCCGTAGGAAAAATAGCAAGGGGCATAGGAGTTTTAAGGCTGCATAAAAGGATTGGAAATTAGTATTCAAAGAGGCACGGCAACTGTGATATATTTGATAGAATTATTTTATTTTAATATTGGGTGTTAAATTATGGAACTGTCATTAGATGACATCTCAAAATATTTAGGTGTGGCTTTAAATACTGTCCAACGTTGGGTCAGACAGGGCAAGATGCCTATTCAGAGAAAAGGAGCAAATTATACTTTTCGAAAACAGGATTTGCAGAAATGGGCATCCAATAACAACCTTATATTATCTTTTGATAAAGAAGCCATAACAGAAGTGCAGGATACGTTATTGCCAAGCTTATCCGATGCTTTAAAAAATGGCGGAATTTATTATAATGTTTCAGGGGATAATGTTGAAACTGCATTAAAGGCAGCATTAAATGCAATAGATAATATACCTCTTGATTTAAAAAATGAATTGTTCGGCAAGTTGATGGAAAGAGAGAATGTTTTGTCAACTGGTGTTGGCAACGGTATTGCCATCCCACATCCCAGGGCGCAGTCTGACAAGCTTGAAAGTTCAATGCTTTCAATATGTTTTCTTGAAAACCCAATAGAATATAATGCTCTGGATAATAAACCTGTGAGTGTATTATTTATTCTTTTATGCCAGTCACTTGAAATCCATTTACATGTCTTATCAACACTTTCATTTTGTTTGCGTAATAATGCGTTTGTCTCATTTCTTAAAACTGCTCCGGATCATGGTTTGATTTTCGAAAAAATAGAGGCGTTTCAAAATGAAATGTCTTAGTGGCAGGAACCAGGAGTAGCTTAAATGCGTTCTGTAAAATATTGGTATAAATTAATACATAACCGTATTTTTCGCATGGATGACAGACTTCTGTTGATTATAGCAGGTTCTATTGTTGGTGTTTGCAGTGGACTTGCCGCTGTTCTTCTAAGGCAGTCCCTTGGAGCTGTCCTTGACTGGCTGCATGCTTTCAGGCATTATTGGTGGGCCTTTCTTTTGCCGGCTGTAGGAGCAGCACTTTCTTCCATTTATCTTGAAAAAGCTACCCATGAAGGACCTGGTCACGGTGTCCCTGAAATTATTTACTCTATTTCAAGATATGGGGGGTTACTTCGTTTCCGATCAGCTTATTCAAGGTTGATATCAAGTTTTCTTACAATAGGCAGTGGAGGGTCAGCAGGACCTGAAGCACCTGTTGTCATGAGCGGCTCTGCAATAGGCTCCAATATCGCAAAATTTCTTATGTTAAATGATC
>JAGLLQ010000639.1 GCA_023140455.1 Desulfobacteraceae bacterium
CAGTCATAGATGGCATAGTCATATCGGTTATGACCAGATCATATTTATTCGGTTGCCTTTTAAACTCTTGTAATGCCTGCACACCGTTAGTAAAGATGTCCACCTGATAGCCATACTTTGTTAGGATTTCTTTAACTAAAGTAACAATGCTATCCTCGTCATCAACAAACATGAGATATTCGCTACCACTAATAAGAAATTCGGTATCAGCTGCCGCCTCCTCTGTCTCGGCATCTTCTTCGCTTATAGGAAAATAAACCTGAAAAGTTGTGCCTTGGCCTGGTTCGCTGTAAACAGTGATATACCCACCGTGGTTTTTGACAATTCCGTGCACCACAGAAAGTCCCATTCCAGTGCCTTCACCCG
This sequence comes from Desulfobacteraceae bacterium, assembly GCA_023140455.1. Next base: position 367 of record JAGLLQ010000639.1, read on the forward strand.
GGTCTTTAGTGGTAAAAAAAGGCTCAAAGATGTGAGGGAGGTCTTTGGGATCAATACCGCTGCCTGTGTCTTTAATATAGATAGTAACCTTATGATTTCCTGATTGATCTCCTGATTGATTGTTTAGATGATTTTCAGCTACAAGATCAATTGTGCCTCCATCAGGCATGGCATCAATGGAATTGAATATCAGATTGATAATACATTGCTGTATCTGGTTGGCATCCACCATAATGGCTGGAATATCAGGATTTATACTGGTTGAGAGTGTGATGTTCTGTAACTCAAGCTTGTGCTGGCTTAAAAGTGTGCAGCGATGGATTAACTCTTTAACATCAACAGGCTCAAAGGACATGGAGGATTTTCTTGAAAAAGTTAACAGGTTTGAAACAATCTGGGAACATCTGGAAGTTTCCCTGGTTGCAATATCCAGATATTTTGAGAATTTTTCAGTTGTATCCTGCTTTATACCTTTGTTTATGATTTTAGCCATTAAACGGAGATAATTTAAGATCCCTGATAAAGGATTGTTGATTTCGTGAACTACACTTGCAGCAAGTTTGCCAAGAGACATCATCTTATCCTGATGCAGGATTTGTCCCTGATCAGCCATCTTTTGTTCAATCCTTCTAAGTTCTCTTAAATCCCTTACGCAGATTAAAATGCCATTTTGCTCCTCTTCATCAAACAGTACACTTGCAGATATCTGTACAGGTACAGGTAAAGATTCATGATTCAACAGAGCTGATTCTATCAAAGTGATTTTGTGCCTGCCACCATGATTTTCACTTTTCAGGGCATCCTTAATTCGTTTTTCTTCACCTTTTACAAATAAATCTTTAAAATATTTTTTATCTACAACCTCCTCTTTTGAATACCCAAGCATTTTCATAATGCTGTTATTAAATATTTTAATTTTTTGATCTAAGCCACATGCCATGACACCGTTAATAGAGCTTTCAATAATTCGTTTCTGAAAGGAAAAATTTTTTATAAGTTCTTTTGTAGCAAGGGACCATCCGGTTTCAAGCTGTGAGGTATATTCCTTAAGCTGTTTTTTGGAAAGATAACGTTGTTTGGCCCTGTCAAGTGCCAGAGCAAGGGCATCGTCATTAACTGGCTTGGTAATAAAGTCTGACGCGTCAAGCTGCATAGTTCGAATAGCGGTTTCAATATCACCAAAAGCTGTCATGACAATGACTTCAATATCCGGAAGCTCTTTTTTAAGAGTTTCAAGAACCTGCAGGCCATCCATTCCCGGCATTTTAATATCTGTAATCACGAGCTGGGGCGACGATTCTTTGCATAGCTCTACACCTGCATTTCCGTTTTCCGCAGTCAATACCGAATATCCAGAGTCTTTCAAGGCAATGGCCATTACTTTGCGGATACCTTCTTCATCGTCAATTAAAACAATTTTCCATTTGATATCTTTATTAATTTCTCTATTAATATTTTGGTTCATATTCTGTGACACAATATTCCTCCATTAAGTCCCGCAACTGGGCATAAAATCCTTGTTAATACTTAAGATGGGGCACATGGAACCGCTGGCCACTTTTATAACATTGGAACCAAGTACAGCTTTTTCAGGATCTCTTCCTTTGGAATGATGGGCCATAATAATCAGATCAGCATGCTGCCATCGGGCGTATTTCAGTATTTCCACATGGGGTGTGCCTTCCCATGATTCCAAAGAATATTCTGCAATATCTTTTAAATCCCCACCATATTTTTTTTTCATGCGTCCAATAGTCTCTTTGATATTCTCCTCAATAACTGACTGGGGAGGATAATCTTTATCATCAGATATTGGAATTGCATGGAAGATATTTAGCTTTGCGTCATAGTACTGGGCAATTTTCATGGCATAATCAAAAGCACAAAACGCAGGTTCACTAAAATCAGTGGCAAGAACAATATTAGAAAATGCTACTTTTAACCGTCCTTTTGTTACTTCAAAATCCTGATGGATTTTCAGAATCTTCGGGACCAATAATTCAGGATCAAAAGGTTTGGTCAAATAATCATGGGCACCAATTTTCATGGCATCTACTGCTGTATCAATAGTGGCATAAGCAGTCATCATGACAACCCCAAGGTCAGGGTAATCTTTTTTTGCACGGGTTAATAGTTCAACACCGTCCATACCTGGCATTTTGATATCTGAAAGCATCAGATGATAGTCTTCTTTAGCAAGCATGTCTAATGCCTGCTGTCCTGATTCTGCCATACCCGTTGTAAATCCCTCTTCTTCGAGCCATTCTTTTAATGAATCC
>JAGLLQ010000064.1 GCA_023140455.1 Desulfobacteraceae bacterium
AATTGGAATAATAGGAGCTGCACAAATAGATCAATATGGCAACCTTAATTCCACATGTATCGGGGATTACAAAAAACCTAGGGTTCGCCTTCCGGGTAGTGGCGGGGCATGTGATGTAGCGTCATTTGTTGGGAGAACAATTATTTTTATGAAACTTGAGAAAAGAAAGTTTGTAGAGAAAGTTGACTATATTACAAGCCCGGGGTGGCTTTCTTGCCCTGATGGACGAGAGAAAGCAGGGCTTATAGCAGATGGGCCAACCTGTGTTGTAACAGATATGGGAATAATGGGTTTTGATAAAGATTCAAAAGAAATGTATTTGACTTATTTTTACCCTGGAATAGACCCTTTAGAAATTAAACAAAATATTGGTTTTGATATTGATGTTTTAAGAGCAAAGGAAATTGAACCTCCTTTACGGACAGAACTTAAAGCATTACGTGAAAAATCTGATCCTGAAAGATTAATACTTGAGTGAGCATAAATTTATGAATAAAAACAAAAAAAATAATCTAAACTCCATAGAAAAAGCAATAAAAGTACTTCTCAAATTTCAAAAAAGTGGTGCAACACATGGTATCAGGGAGTTGAGTAATGAATTGGGTTTTAGCCCGGCAACAGTTCAAAGAATCTTAAAAACATTAAAAAAGCATGATTTTGTAAGACAGGATCCAGGCACGCGTAAGTATTATATTGGTAATATTTTTTATGGTTTTATCCAGGCTCTACACAGATCAAATAATCTTACCAGCATTGCAAGAAAGTATATTGAAGATCTGGCAATAAAGACAAAGGAAACTTCTCATATTAATATTATTGAAACAGAACATCGTCTCTGTATTGATACTATTGAATCTCAGCTAACACTTAAGGCCGGTATGCCCATGGGTCATCGATCACCATTGTATGCCGGTGGTTCAGCAAAATGCCTTTTAGCTTTTTCATCAGATGAATATATAAAGGATTATATTGAAAAAACTATATTAGATCCTTTAACTGATAATACAATTTCTGATGCTGATGATTTGAAAAAAGAACTTGATAAAATTAAAGCCCAGGGATTTGCAAAGAGCCTTGGTGAGAGAACACCAGGCCTTGGCTCTTTAAGTGCACCTGTGTTTGATAATGAAGGGAATATTCTGGCAAGCCTGAGTCTTGCTATACCTGAGATAAGATTTTCACAAACTGAGTATTTGGATGAATGTATAAATGTTTTAACTAATGTTGCACAGTCTTTTTCAGAAAGTATGGGCTACAGCATTGGTAGACCAAACAACTAAGGAGGAAAAATGGATTTTAAGTTATCAACCGAGCTTTCAATGCTCCAGAAAGAAGTTAAAAAATTTGTAAAAAAAGAGGTTACTCCAAACGCAGACCAATGGGATGCTGATCATTATCTACCCCATGAAGAAGTCCTCAAACCCATGGGCGAAATGGGATTTTTCAGCACAGTTATCCCTGAAGAATACGGCGGATCAGAAATGGACGAGGGATGGCTCGCTGCCATGATCGTAACAGAAGAGCTTGCTAAAGGTTCTTCTGCTTTAAGAGTTCAGGTAAACATGGAAGTGCTTGGCTGTGCAAACAGCATATATAAATACGGAGAAGAAGAAGTCAAAAAAAAATATGTTGAAAAACTATGTACCTGTGAATACTTAGGTGGTTTTGGTATCACTGAAGCTGATGCAGGATCAGATGTTATGGCAATGGTATCAACTGCAGAAGACAAAGGTGACCATTGGCTTTTGAACGGATCAAAAACATGGATATCTAATGCAGCTCATGCTGATGCCCTGCTTTATTATGCATATACTGATAAGGATGCAGGATCAAAGGGTTTGTCTGCATTTGTTATTGAACCTAAAAATTTTGATGGAATTAAAACATCAACTCTTGAAAAAATGGGTTCCCATTCCTCACCAACCGGAGAGCTTTTCCTTGATAATGTAAAAGTTCCAAAAGAAAATATTCTTGGTAAACCAGGTGATGGTGCCAAAATAGTTTTTTCATCTTTGAATCAGACAAGACTTTCTGCAGCAGCAGGTGGCGTAGGGCTTGCCCAGGCATGTCTTGAAGCAGTTATCAGCTATTGTAATGAAAGAAAACAATTCGGGAAAAAAATTGGAAGTTTTCAGATGAATCAGGATATGATCGCACAGATGGCAACTGAAATTGAAGCTGCCCGTCTTTTAGTTTATAAAGCTGCATGGGTAAAAGATCAGGGTAAATTGAATAATGGTCTTGATGTTGCCATGGCAAAATATTTTGTTGGTGAAGTCGTAACAAAATGTTCAAACTATGCCATGAGAATCCTCGGCGCTTATGGTTATTCACCTGAATATCCGGTTGCAAGATACTATAAAGATGCACCAACCTATTACATGGTTGAAGGTTCTGCAAATATTTGTAAATGGATTATTGCCCTTGATCAATTAGGTATTAGAAAAGCTAATAGATAATACCTATTATATCAGGTGATTATATATTATTCAGGTTGTAAAGAAGTTTATTTTTTTACAACCTGAATATAATTTTGTAGATTGGAGTACGTTTAAATGGATCCAAAAGAACTTGTAGAGAAAACAGGAAAAACAGCTAATTTATATTTCAGTAGCGTAAAAAACGAAGAAAAACCATATAATCTGTGGAGAGAGTTTGATAAAGATCTTGCAAGAGATATGTCCCTTTATATTACAGGAACAATGTACTCTAGGGAAAAGATACCTCATCAGACGCGGCAGCTTGTAACTGTGGCAGCTCTTACATCCCTTGCAAAGCCTGAGGAGTTAAAATTGCATGTTCACGCTGCTTTTAATGTTGGATGCACTAAAGAAGAAATAGCAGAAGTGATGTTCCAGACAAGTATTTATGCAGGAGTCCCGGCGTGTAATACTGCTCTTTCAGTATTAAAGGTCGTATTACAAGAAAGAGAAGAAGATCAGTAAAATTTTTGTTTACAAAGATATACAATATTTATACAGTGCATGTGTTAAATTTGTTGAGTAAATAGGATTTTTTATGCGCTGGAAAGTTGTATTTGGTTTTTTAGTTATATGCACCATAGTGTATATCCATCTGGCACCTGGTTTTTGCAGCCAAATTGATGTTAAGCCCAACGCTCATAATGGAACAATTAATTTAACTGATTGGGATTTTCAGAATAATGGTTCTGTAAAGTTAAATGGTGAATGGGAATTCTACTGGAATCAATTACTCTCTCCCAAAGATTTTCAAACAGACAGATCAATCACTCCAACAGGTTTTTTCAATGTCCCAGGCTCCTGGAATTATTATCAGAATAATGCTAAACCTTTTACCGGTCAAGGGTATGCAACTTACCGGCTTAAAATAAAACTAAAAAAAGGCAGGGCATATGCAGTAAAATTTTTGCCCATATCTACAGCTTATCAGGTCTGGATAGATGGTGAATTATTATCTGTAGGGAGAGTTGGTAAAACCAGGGAAGATATGATCCCTCAGTTTGCAGTTCAAACTCTCCAATTTCAACCTGCCAACCCTGATGTCCAGATTATTTTGCAGGTTTCAAATTTTTATCATAGGTCAGGAGGCCCGTGGCGTTGTTTTGAAATAGGGCATTATCAACAGATTGCTGATCAAAGAATAAAATCTTTTGCATTTGATTCTTTTTTGATAGGTGCTCTTTCAATAATTGGACTTTATTATTTTAGTCTTTTTATTTTTCGCAAAAAAGATATTACTACTCTGTTTTTTGGATTGTTATGCCTTGTTGTTGTAGTCCGAACCTTTTTGACAAGTGAACATGTTTTTTATTTTCTATTCCCGAATTTCAGCTGGCTTATAGCATTTAAATTTGAATATTTAAGTTTTTACATTGGCATTCCGCTGGTAATACTTTTTATTAATAATATTTTTCCTGATGAAGCTTCAAAAATAATATCAAAAATTAGCTCAGGTATTTCAATTGTCTTTAGTCTGATAGTCATATTCACTCAGCCTCAGGTTTTTTCTCATACATTAAAAATATATCAGGTTATTACAATTTTTTCTTTATTATATATGATTTATGTAATTTACAAAGCAGTTGTTAATAAAAGAGCCGGTGCATTATTGGTCGCTGTCGGTTCTGCTTTGGGATTTGCAGCAGTAATTAATGATATATTATATGCAGATGAGATCATTACTTCCTTTTATATGGCACCAATAGGATTATTGTTGTTTATACTGTTTCATTCTTTAAATCTTTCCATGAAATCATCTAATGCATTTTCAAATATTGAAATTGTTGAAGAAAAATATCGTTCAATCTTTGAAAATTCATTGGACGGGATATCCCAAATTTCTCTTTTAGATAAAACATTTACTGCAAACCCTGCACTAGCACATATGCTTGGTTATGCTTCACCTGAAGAATTTCCCGTATTTGAGCAGGAAGTCTGGCAGCGAGTTTTTGTGGATGATATGGTTTGTGATAAATATCTTAATGAATTGAAAGATAAGAAACAGGTTTCAGACTTTGAAGCAGAATTTTATCATAAACTGGGCACTCCAACATGGGTCTCCATTAATTCTAAAGCCGAAATAGATAAGAATAATAATATTGTGAAGATTGATAGTATTGTTCATAATATCAGCCATAGAAAAGAAAAAGAAATGCTTGAAGCAAAAATGCTTCAGGTTCAGAAAATGGAAGCAGTAGGGCATTTGGCAGAAGGGATTTCCCATGATTTCAATAATATAATTTCTGCAATTTCAAGCAACACTCAAGTCCTGTTAATGGATAAAGAGAGCATTCCTCAGAAAGAAACAAAAAGATTTAAAAATATTATTGATGCATGTGCCAGGGCAACAAGTTTGATAAATCAGATATTAACGTTCAGCAGAAAGAACAAGAAAGACAGTTTTAAATCTATCAGACTTGATTCAATCATCAAAGAAGTTACGCGGTTTATTAGAAGCACCATCCCTGAGACTATTAAAATAGAGCAAAATATCAAT
>JAGLLQ010000640.1 GCA_023140455.1 Desulfobacteraceae bacterium
AAAAACTCTGTAAAAATAGTATATGACTTTGATGCTAATCTCAGAAATGAGATAGCAGAAGGTGTTAAAAACAGTTTTACTCATTTGAGAGGACTAATTGAAAACAAAAATGTTGAGGATCCTGATGCACCACCGCCGACCTTTGAAATGATTCTAAAAGAAAAAGAAAACTTTGAAAAAGATCTTGGAATAAAAATCAGCAAAGGTGCTTTTAAAATTCTATATATTAATAAATTCTCAAAAGATATTGCCGGGAAAATTATTATTATTATATCTAAGATACTCAATACAGGGGTCGTAGCAAACAAAGAACTTCTACTAAAAGAAAAAGATAAAGGGATTATTCTTAAAACAATCAGTTCATCTGAAGAAGAACTGATTATAAAGCTTAAGGTCTTTTATGGTGTTGAGCAGGCACAAACAATGGTTAGAATTATCGGAGACCCTCTTTTAAAAAATATAAATTACAATCTGAACAATTGCATTGTAGACCTGTGTCAACTTCTTGTTCGCCCAAATATTACTGTAAACAAAAATGAAACCCAGCAGCGGACAGAAAAAGCTGCCGCTGAAATCAAACCTGTATTATATAAAATAAAAGCAGGTGAAATGATCTTAAGAGAAGGTGAAATAGTCAGTGGAATTAAACTGATTAAGCTTAAAACCTTACAAAGCCAGATTAAAGACAAAAACAGATTCAGAAAAAGCGCAGGTATGGCTCTTATTACCTTTCTCTGCCTGCTTGTTATTTATATACTATTTCTCAAAGATCATGCAAAACTTAAAACTAACCATAATAAAAACCTGGCTTTTATTGCATCAATTCTTGTAATCTTTCTTTTAATGGCAAAACTTTCAATTCCCATGGCAAATCTTTCAATGCCAATGGCAGGCTCTGCAAGCCACGGACTCTCCTCAAACATATCTTCTGTACCAATATTCATGGGGATTCCGCTTCCAGCTGGAGCAATGACTATATGTTTTTTCCTTGGCTTTGAAATTGCATTATTTTTTGCTATTGCCCTGTCGATTTTAACTGCATTGCTCTTTTCAAGCAGCCTTCAGGTATTTATTTTCTTCTTTTTATCCAGTGTAGTTGGTGCATTCTGGATAAAAAAATGTAAAGAAAGAAAAGACTTCATAATCGGTGGATTTAAACTTGCTGTATTTAATATATTTATTATCTTTGCAATCAGTATTTATTCTTCTGAACAACCTGAAGCAGTTATAATCTTAAAAGAAATAGGTCTTGCATTTTCAGGAGGTATAGTAGCCGGAATCATAAGCGCAGGTTTAACGCCTTTAATAGAAATGTTCTTTGGTTATACAACAGAAATTAAACTATTAGAATTTGCCAATCTTGATCAGCCAATTATAAAAAGACTGATGATAGAAGCTCCGGGGACCTATAATCATAGCGTAATTGTAGCAACCCTGGCTGAAGCTGCAGCCTCTGCAATAGGTGCAAACAGCCTGAAGGCAAAAGTCTGTGCATATTACCATGACATAGGCAAACTCGGCCAACCCCAATACTTTATTGAAAATCAGGCAAATGGAAAGAACAGGCATGATAAAATTTCACCCAGTATGTCTGCACTGATTCTTATTAAGCATGTAAAAAAAGGAGTGGAGTTAGCTGAAGGAAACAAGCTGAGCATTGAAGTGATTGACAGTATTAAACAGCATCATGGAACAACTCTGATCAAATATTTTTATTCTAAACAGGTAAACCTGAAAGGTGAGGAACAGGTAGATGAAGCAAATTTCAGGTATCCCGGTCCAAAGCCGCAAACAAGGGAAGCCGGAATTGTAATGCTTGCTGATGTTGTTGAAGCCGCCATGAAAACATTGGAACGCCCTACCCCTGCGAGGATACAAGGCAAGGTCAAAGACCTTATTAACAGTGTATTTGCAGATGGACAACTTGATGAATGTGAACTGACCCTTAAAGACTTACATGAAATTGCTAAACATTTTAATACTATTCTGACAGGCATATATCACAGCAGAATTGAATATCCTGAAAAAGCGAAGGAAAACAAAAAAGAAAAAAATGGAAAATCAAAAGATACTGATAAGCAACAAGCAAAATCTGAAAAAGCTGCCAAAGGACAGAATCAGCAAAAAGATAGCACAGATCTTAAACGTCTTGGGATATGACGACCATGAAATTTCCATTGTTTTTACTGATAACGCTGAGATTAAAGAGCTGAACAATACATACAGAGGGCTTCAGAAACCAACCAATGTTCTTTCATTCCCCATGCTTGACACTATTAATGATGATAACAATGAAATACTATCTCCTGAGACAAACCTTCTTGGAGATGTTGTAATATCTGTTGAAACAGCTATAAAAGAAGCAGA
>JAGLLQ010000641.1 GCA_023140455.1 Desulfobacteraceae bacterium
CGTTTTCAAGCATATGGGTTGCAAATGTGTTTCTAAGTGCCTGACAAGTGACATGTTTTGAAAGACCAGCCCGTTTTCCTGCATTTTTGACAGCTTTCTGAAGTCCTGATTCAATAACATGATACCGTCTGATTTTTCCAGACCTAGGGTCTTTAGATGTCTTTTTTGCTGCAAATAAATATTGAAAAGCAAATGATTTCACTGAGGTGTCTGATTTAATTGACATTGATTCAGGCAAATCTATTGAACCATACCCATTTTGCAAATCATATTTATGGATATCCCTGATTTTTTCTTTTTGTTGAACCAGATCAACTCTAATAGATTCAGGAAGCATAACAACTCTGTCTTTTCCGCTTTTTAAGCCTCGTATATAGATTTTATTATTGCTGAAATTAATATCCTGGATACGCAATCGTAAACATTCCATAAGTCTTATGCCACAACCGTATAGAAGTTTTCCCATAAGAAGGTGAGTGTTTTTCATATTTGAAAAAATAAGCATAATTTCTTCCGGTCTGAGTACAACAGGAAGTTTTTTTGCTTTGTTAGACTTAATCAGTTCTAATTTGTCTGGTATTTTTTTCCCTAGGACTTTTTGATAAAGAAAAAACAGAGAATTTAATGCTTGTTTTTGGGTTGCTGCTGAAACTTTCCGATCTACTGCTAAATGATTTAAAAAAACTTCAATTTCTTTACCTTCCATTTCAGATGAATAGTTTTGTGTATTAAAATATTTAATGTATTTTATAATCCAGCCGCAGTATATTTTTTCTGTATTGTATGAATAATTAAAGTGCCTTAAAACCTGACGCACCCGATCCATGAGTTTTAATTTAGGATCTGGTTTGAATTTATTATTTGTTTTCACAGCTTTGACTTATATAATCTTTTATTCGTTATTGTAATGAAATTATTCAGCTATACTAATAACTTTTCCATGATTATTAAATTTAATTATCCTTGTTAACCATTTATTTTGCCAATATACCCAAAATTTATTTTTTAAAGAAGGAGTTTTATGTTTTGCAGGGTATCCTAGTGCCGTAAGCACACCTTTTTTAGTCATACCTTTGTAAACTTTCCCTCTTTTAATACCTTTTTTATCAATGTTTGAAAATTGAGACACTAAAATTTTTTCAGTTCCTGTGATAAGATTTATATATTGAGCAACAGGCATTGTCATATGACGTTTATTAAAATGAAAATAAATATTCTGTCCTGTATCAACTATTTCTAAAATAAACCCTTTCTGCCATTTTTTTGAAATTACTTTTGTATTAAAAGGTATAATAGAATGCCCGGTAAATGGTCCTATCCAATTTGTGTAATGTGCCTTAAGATCTCTTCCGTTGTCTATCACATGAATATTATACTTAGTATAAAAATTTTTTGTTTTAACGATCTCTTTTTTTTTCTTATGATCCTTTTTAACATGAGTTTTTTTAATGATAACCTTTTTTACAGGTGCTTTCTTAACCTTGGGTTCTGGTGATTTTACAGAGGTTACACATCCGAAAATAATTAAAAACAATGATAATAAAATCAAAAATAAATAATTTCTTTTCATAATAAACCTCCCGATCAAATTTATTCTTTTTATACCTTTTTGAATTAACATGGCAACAAAAAAAAATAAAGTGTATTGCCCAAATTCACTGGCAAAGCGAAATTTTGCTTGCACTTTAAAAAGACAAGATATATAAACCCATATTGGAATCATAGGAATTAAAATTATGAAAAAATATGATGATATCGTTGTTGGAAGTGGGGTTAGTGGATTAACTACTGCTTTAATTTTAGGTATGAACCAACGAAAAGTGCTGCTAATAGAAAAAGCACCTAAAATTGGAGGGTCTTTATCCCGTTTCTACAAGAAAGGTATTCCTTTTGATACTGGCTTTCATTTTTCAGGTGGTTTTTCCAAAGATACTGTCCTCCTGGATATGCTTTCGGTTTTGTCAATTAAAGATGATATCCAACCTGAATTTATTACAAAACCAGAAAACAATAGATTTCTTTTTGAAAATCGAGATGAAGCTTTTATGTTTAATCCAGGTTTTGATCAAAATATGAATGATATGCTGAACTATTTCCCAGATGAAGAAAAAGCAATCCTTACATATTTTTCAAAAGTAAAAAAAGTAAGAGAAAAAACTACTGCCATGAACATTCGATCTGAATTGGAAATGCAAAAGCCTCTAGACGAAGACTTCATCAGCTTAAAAGATATGCTTGATTCTCTTACAAAAAATAAAACCCTTAAAACTCTTTTAAGTGCATTTTCAATGTGTCACGGTACAGAACCTTCACAAATTTCATTTGCAAATCATGCAAGAGTTTCATACAGCATATATGAATCAATAGCCCGTGTAAAAAATGGTGGACATTCTTTTATTAAAGCTTTGCTAAAGAAACTTAAAAAGTATGATGTTGATATCAAAACAAATATTTATATAAGTTCCTGCGAAGATATAGAACAAAGAAGGGTTGGAACTTTTGTACTGAATAATGACGAAAAAATTAAAGCTGAAAATTGTATCTTTACAATTCATCCTCAGGAAATCTTAAAAACATTCAAAGAAAAAAATACATCAAAAGCATTTGCTGACAGAGTTAATAGTTTTGAAGAATCTTTTGGTCTTTTTATATGCTTTATAAAATTTTTTAAAAAAGGTCAAAAGCCATTTGATCCTGCCATTATTACACTCTATCCTGATAATGATATGAATAAATTTTTTGATCCAAAATATAATGGCGATCGGCCATTAGTATTGGTACAAAATTCTGAAGAAATTAAAAAAGGGAAAGTCAGTGTAATCAATGCTTTTGAGTTAACATACTGGGATGAAGTTAAGCAGTGGGCAGACTCCACAACAGGTAAAAGAAGCAAAGAATATGAAATTTACAAACAGAATAAAACTGAAAGAATATGTGAACGCATAATTCAAAATTTTCCTGAATATAAAGATTGCATTGAAGTTATTGATTCAGCCTCTATGTTAACTTTTCGTGATTATCTAAACAGCCCGTATGGATCAGCTTATGGAATAAAACAAAAAATTGGGCAATTTAATGTATTAGGACGCGTTCAATATAAA
>JAGLLQ010000642.1 GCA_023140455.1 Desulfobacteraceae bacterium
GCCAAAAGTTTTGCCAATGCAGTGCCCCAGCTTCCTGCTCCCACAACACCGATCTTTGTATTTTTTATATCAATTTCTGTCATCTATTTTCCCCGCATAAAATAACTTTGTCAAAACTTTATTCCCAATAAGGAAATTTTATGTGAAGCTCTCTTATATAATAGGAAGGGAGATTTATCAAATTGTTTGTCACAACTTATTATTTTCAATTATTCACTGGAATTACAGCTCCATGCTTGATAAAAGCTTCTAATATTGACACTTAATCAAAAAAATAATATAAAGCGTTATTCTATATGCAATTAATTAATTTAATAAATTATTAGATTGAAATCATAACAATGAAAATAATTCAAAAAGGAAAATGGGGGAACAGCAATGTTTATTTACATGAACATGGTGCAAATAAATTTGTTGTAAAAACTTTTGCACACCATCCTTTAATAATTAAACATACTATTGGCAGATTTCTTATTTCAAGAGAATATAAAGCTTTGAAAAAACTCTCTTCATGTAAGGGAACTTGTAACAATATTATTAAATTTGGGAAATTCTCGCTGAGCTACAAATATGTAAAAGGTCAAAACTTAAGTTCATTTTCAAGGCGGAACAATACAATTGATAAAAAATTTTTCATTGATTTTGAAAAAGCTGTAAAAGAAATGCATTCTCTTGGTATTGTTCACTTAGATTTACGAACCGGTTCCAATGTCATTATTTCTGAGAAGGGAGAACCTTTGATCATTGATTTTAACTCCTATTTAAACTTAAACATGATCCCGGGACAATATCTTAGGAATTTATTAAAATCAGTGGATCTTTCAGGCGTTTACAAATACTGGATAAAGATGAGTCCTGAAACACTTGAGGACTCAAAAAAAGATCAGCTGACAACATCAAACAAAAAACGTAAGCTCTGGTTTCTCAAAGGATATATGCTTCAAAATATAATGAAAGATAAAAAGAAGAAAACAGCCCTTCGAAAAATCCAGGCAGAGAACCAAGGCAAAGGGGTATAATTCATGACAAATCCTTTTCAATCTATCCATAATGCATTTAACAATAAGAAAACACGGAAAATTCTGGTTAAATTCAGACTGCCAATAGCTTTAATCTTTATCATATTTGTAATCTTTCAAATTAAAAAAGAATATTTTTTTTATGGTCTGTCTATTTCATTATTTGGAGAATTTATCCAGGTGTGGTGTTTTTCATCACTTGATAAGCAAAAGACCATAGCAATCAGAGGTTTATACTCTATCACAAGAAACCCAATGTATCTTGGCAGATATTTTATTATCCTTGGCGGCATTGTCCTTACTGGAAACATCATCCTGATAACCTTTTATACTCTATTTTATTATTTTTACATGGTAAACAGGGTAAAAAGAGAAGAAAAAACACTTGCAGATATTTTCGGTGAAGATTATATAAACTATTGTGAGCAGGTTAATAGATTTTTTCCATCATTTAAAATCTCGAGTTTCAAAACTCTGTTCTTTTTCAGATGGAAACTATTTTTCCAGAATAATTCTCACTGGAATATTTTAAGTCTTCTAATAACCTATCTTATTATTTATTATGTAATATATTAATTGAGTTGGAAGCTTTATGACAACCGCAATAATACCATCAAGATTCGGATCAAAAAGGTTTGAAGGGAAACCCCTTGCACAAATT
>JAGLLQ010000643.1 GCA_023140455.1 Desulfobacteraceae bacterium
CCAGGTAGGGTGCTTGGTATGCCTATTTTCATTTAACCTCGTCAACCTGACGGGATAAAATTGCATGTAACATGACAAACCTCATTAAGGTTTTAAAATTCGAACGGTTAAAAAAACATTAATAACTCCCATATGATTATCAATGTTGATTGACATATTTAATATCCTTTGTAACGGCCGTCCGTAAGGAATACAATTTAACATACTGGTTTTGTAAAAAAAAGAAGAAATATTTGAAAAGAGATGTAAAAATTTCTATAATTGCATTATTTGAATTTGTCTCTTATATTTGAATTATGAAAATTCTCAAAATAAATCTTAATACAAGCTCAATTAAGACTGAAGATATTGATAAGACTATTTATCAGGATTTTATTGGCGGGAAAGGTATTGCCGGCTATTATTTAAAATCGCATATCAAGAAAAACTGGAAAGACCCGGCCATGCCGCTCATTTTTATGTGTGGACCTTTGGTTGGCACCTCTACCCCGACTTCCGGCAGATCCTGTGTGATGTCAAAATCACCACTGACTGGAACGATTTGTGATTCTTCTGTTGGTGGAACATTAGGATTTAACATTCGAAAAGCAGGCTATGAAGGATTAATCATAACCGGAAAAAGCAACAAGCTTTGCGGTATTGAAATTTGTAATGATTCCATAAAAATTGTCAGTGCTGAAAAATACAAGGGCCTGGAAACAGGAATACTCCATAACAATCTTAAGGGAAAGGGATCTGTGGTTTCAATCGGCCCGGCTGCTGAAAATGGCGTTCTGTTTTCCAATATTATGATTGATGGCTTTTTTTGTGCAGGCAGAGGTGGATTGGGCATGATTCAGGCTGTGAAGAACCTGAAATATATTACAATAAAAGGAAGCGGGAAAATTGCTGTTCATGATAAATCACTTTTAAACAAAGCAAGAGAAGACATTTTCCGACTTATTGCAGCATCACCGATTATTATGGGTGAACATGGCATTACACATTTTGGAACCGGTGCATTATATGATTTGATTGGCAATCGCAGGATGATGCCCACAGAAAATTTTAAAAAAACAGTATTTAAAGATGCTTCAAATTTAAATGCCTTTTCATATAAAAGAAAATATAATACAAAAAAGGCAGGCTGCAAAGGGTGTCATATTCAATGCAAACAGATCGGGAAAAACCATGAGCACATCCCGGAATTTGAAACCATGTCTCATTTTTCAGCTTTGATTAATAACAATAAAATTAACATTGTCACTGAAGCAAATCGAATCTGCAATGAGCAGGGCATTGATACAATTTCAGCAGCAGCAACCCTGTCATGTTATTCTGAAATCACACAGAAAAAATTATCAGGTGAAAAAATCATATCTTTACTTAAAGACATTTGTAAAAATAAAGGTGAAGGCGCTGCTCTTTCTAAAGGATCATATCATTTCGCAGAAGAGCAGGGTAAGCCGGAATTATCTTTTTCTGTTAAGGGACTGGAACTGCCTGCTTATGATCCAAGGGGCGCATATGGTATGGCTTTGGCCTATGCTGTTTCAACGCGAGGAGCATGTCATCTTCGGGCCTACCCGATCAGTCATGAAATTATCCGAAAGCCTGTTGCCACAGATAGATTTTCTTTTGAAGGGAAAGCCAGGATTATAAAAATTTCAGAGGATGTCAACGCAATTATTGATTCTTTAACAGCATGCAAGTTTGCATTCTTTGGCTGCTCTCTTGAAGAATTTGCAATGGCTTACACTGCTGTCACAGGACTTGAAACATCTGCACATGAATTGATTTCATCTGGAGAACGAATTTATTACAATGAGAGAATTATGAACTGGCAAAATGGATTTACCCGTAAACATGATTCGATTCCCGAAAGGTTTTTTAATGAACAAGGCTCCACCGGGAATAATATTAAAATACCTTCAATCAATAAAACTGAATTTGAGAAAACACTTTCAGATTACTATAAAATAAGAGGGCTGGATGAAAATGCTGAGCCGACACAACAAAAAGCCAAAGAATTGAGGTTAGCTTTATAGGAACTTTATGAAAAACTTAATCAATAAATATGAACAAAAATGTATTCAAAATAATCTTGCATCTTTAGAAGATATTTTTATAGCAGGACTTAATACTGAAATTATCTGGAACCAGGATGGAGAGAAAAACCATGAGCTTGAAACAATATTTTCTGCAATTAATATCAACTCCCTGATGTTTGTAAAACCAAAGGAGCCATATTTTTCAATTATTGAATATCTGACTGATAACAGCGATGATGCAATCTATCCATCAGATACTGAGACCCGGACATTCCTTCATGATTTACCAATTGTAGATGGCTTTAATATAGATAAAATTATCCAGAAATTGAAACAGCGCAAATGTGTTATTGTAAAAGGAGAAGGAATAATCACCTGGGGAAGTATAACGCCCGAACAGGCGTATATCTTTTTCAGTTGTGTCTGCTTTACCTGTTTTGTTAAGTTCTTTGTTGATTGTTTAAATGATCATAGAAAAGGAAATCTTACAAAAAATCAATCTGGGGTTTTGAAAAATTCAATCAACCAATTGGATAAAATCGATCCAGACTTTACACCACTTAAAACAGATATCAACGAAGAAAACGATGTTTATAAAGCAATCTCTGAAGCGGGACAGATAGTAGTTAATTATCATTTGGTTGACTCTTTTTTTGGAAATATATCATATAAATACAACAATATTTTATATATCAGCCAGACCGGTTCTTCTCTTGACGAATTAGAGGGTTGTGTAGATCCTTGCCCTTTGGATGATTCATCCTGTTCAAGTATTACAGCATCAAGTGAATTTTCTGCCCATAAAGAAATCGTGCTAAATAATCCTGATATAAGAGGATTGCTCCACGGCCACCCGAAATTCACAGTTATTATGTCAATGTATTGTGAAAAAGATGAATGTACATTAAAAGACCAATGCCATATTAAATGCCCTGAAATCCGTTACATTGATGATATCCCGATAGTTTGCGGCGAGGTCGGCACTGGTATCCATGGTCTTTGTAATACCCTTCCCAAAGCAATCA
>JAGLLQ010000644.1 GCA_023140455.1 Desulfobacteraceae bacterium
TTGACTGGCAGACATGTTCTGTTATCACATCAATTGATCAACAGTCTGCAGACATTGCCCAGGGTGTTAACGAAGGTAATGGCCTGCATAAAGAACAAGGAGCCGGCGATCAGGGAATCATGTTTGGGTTTGCCACAGATGAAACACCTGAATTAATGCCCATGCCTATTCTTTATGCTCATAAACTTACAAAACGCCTGACTCAGGTTAGAAAAAACGGATCCCTTGATTTTTTAAGACCTGATGGGAAATCCCAGGTAACAATCGAATATGCTGATGGTAAACCAGCAAGAATTGATGCAGTTGTTATATCAAGCCAACATTCACCGGATGTTACTTATGATGAACTCAAAGAAGCTATTATAAAAGAAGTTATTAAAAAAGTACTTCCTGATGAAATGATGGATGGAGACACCAAATTATTCATTAATCCAACTGGAAAATTTGTAATAGGAGGTCCTATGGGTGATTGCGGAGTTACTGGAAGAAAAATAATCGTTGACACCTATGGTGGTCAAGGAAGTCACGGCGGTGGATGTTTTTCCGGAAAAGATCCATCAAAAGTTGACAGATCCGCTTCGTATATGGGTCGATATATAGCTAAAAACATTGTAGCAGCCGGACTTGCAAATAAATGTGAGCTTCAAGTCGCCTATGCAATCGGTGTTGCTGAGCCAGTTTCTCTTTTAGTTGATTTCATGGGAACAGGAAAAATTTCTGAAGCAAAAGCGACTGAAATCGTTAAAGAAGTATTTAACTTAAAACCCAGAGCAATTATCAGTGAGCTTGATCTTAAACGTCCCATTTACAGAAAAACATCTGCCTATGGCCATTTTGGAAGGAAAGATCCAGATTTTACCTGGGAAAGAACTGATAAAGCAGACATAATTAAAGAAAAAGCAGGATTATAATATTTTAAAAAGGAAATAAAGATGAAGGATATAGATCTAAGCCTTGATTATAAAGTTAAGGATATTGCCCTTGCTGAAGAGGGTCACAAAGATATGCAGCTTTCAGAAAAAGAAATGCCTGGTCTTATGGCATTGAGAGCACAATACGGTAAAGAAAAACCTTTTCAGGGTTTGAAAATTATGGGAAGCCTTCACATGACTATTCAAACTGCAATGCTCATTGATACATTGTATGAGCTAGGTGCTGATGTTAGATGGGCAAGCTGTAATATTTTTTCAACACAGGATCATGCAGCAGCTGCTATTGCTGAAAAGAAAAGTGCAAAAGTTTTTGCATGGAAGGGAGAAACCCTTGATGAATACTGGTGGTGCACTGAGCAGGCATTAACCTGGCCTGATGGAAGCGGTCCTGACTTTATTGTTGATGATGGTGGCGATGCCACTATGATGATTCATGAAGGTTTTAACATAGAAAAAAATCCATCTCTTGCTGACAGAGAAGTTGGAAGCACTGATGAGAGAGCTCTTCTGAAAAGATTAAAAGCAAATCTTGAAAAAACTCCCGGAAAATGGACAGCATTTGCTAAGAATTGCAAAGGTGTATCAGAAGAAACAACAACCGGAGTTAACAGGCTATATCAACTTGCTGCAAGTAAAGAGCTTCTTTTTCCTGCTGTCAATGTAAATGATTCTGTAACAAAATC
>JAGLLQ010000645.1 GCA_023140455.1 Desulfobacteraceae bacterium
ATAATGTTTTATTAATATCTTCTGATCGCTTAGCTTTAGTGACATCTTCAGTTAAAGTCAGCTGAAGGATTCCCGGACAGACAACCATAATTATGCCAATAATTAAAAATAAGATAGCAGCAACAATCCATGCCACAGGCTGGGTAGAATTAGGCATGTTTGCAAGATCAGTGGGAATCAAATTTGAGCTCATACATATCCCGATTAAAATAATAGAAAAAAGCCCCAGCATAACTGTTACAAGCCCAGTTCTGATGCCTAAGAATACTGTTGCAAGTAGCGACAAGGTTATTAAAAGATGTATGCCGGCACCGCTCAAACCTATACGGGCAAGTATAAAAAATGCTAAAAAATAAAGGCTGAGAAGAAGAAGTATGGCTCGAATACGATAGGATAAAAATTTTTTAAATATCAGGCAGCATAATACAGGAAGATAAGCAGCCAGATACACATACACCAAATCCCGACTGCCTTGATAATATAATTCCATCCCTCCTGCAATAACAGCAAAAACACCCAGCGCAGAAAAAAGATATACTATCCCGTTCAAAAGTTTTTCTCTGACATGGACGATATCACTATCAGAGAGATCTATTTTTAAAAATTTAAACAATATAACTATCTCCAAACAATTAGATTCTTAGAATAATCTATTGTGTAACTGAAATGTGAGAGGAAATCCTGCCCCAGCAATCCATAAAAGCCTTCAGCCGGACCTTTTTGGTTGAGTACCATTATTTTTGGCGATTTATATGTTTTAGGGCCAACTTTTATATATTCAATATCTACTATTTTGGTTTTTAAGATACCACCGCCAGCAATTCTTACAGCACTTTTTTTACCAGTATTTATTTTAAGCTGCTCTGCTATAGAATTATTAATAGCAGTGATTGAAGCGCCTGTGTCAAGAAGAAGCAGTGTTGTAACTTCTCTGCCGGAATATCCGATTGTAACTGGAACAAAGATTCTGTTCCTAGAAATTCTCACCGGAGTTGCTATTTTTTTTAACTGTTCCTCCCTTGCTTTTCTTGCATCTTTAATCCTTTCCTTTTGTCTATAATTTTCAATAGTTTCCTGTTTTTTTTGTTTTAGTTGTAAAACTTCTTGTTTTTCTTTGTCCTTAAGTCTTTGCTTTTCTTGTTCATCAAGGCCGTCATATTTATCCTTGTGAACTATAATCTTTTCATCCTCAATTTCTGAAACAATAGAAGGATCATCTGTATAACATTTCACACCATCTTCATTAATGTATTGATAAAATTCAGAAGCAGAATTATGTGGTGCAAGCAGGACAAACAAAAGCACCAGACAAAAAGATTGGCAGAATAACAGCAATTTGATTTTCATGTTAAAACCCAGTATATTCAATTAATTATTATTACATATCTACCTGTTAATAAGTGTGTAAGTCAATAATAAAAAAGGATACTGAAATTTGATACAATATCGGGAATGTGAAATTTCCCGAAAACCATGGGGTGTCATATGTCAAAAGTAGCTCTTATAAAATGTGAATCATATGATTATGATGAAGTAAAAAGATCTGTAGAAAAAGGTATTTCACTTATAGGAGGTATTGA
>JAGLLQ010000646.1 GCA_023140455.1 Desulfobacteraceae bacterium
TTTTGTTTGAAGATATATCAAAATACAGCTCCAATGCAACAAGACGCCATTTTGCCCTTGCCCTGGATGAAATACATAATATTTCAAATAAAACTCAGGTAAATAAAATTATAGGCAATAATAGCCCTGCTTACGTTCCTTCAGGAATTAAGCTTGAAGATCTTAAGATGATCTTAAATGATTATTCTTTACTCACAGTACTTGCCCACCCTGCTGCCGGGTCGTTTGAAGGAAAAGGCCATTATAAAGAAGTGCTCCCGCCATTTGAGACAGTTGAACAACTATTACCTGAGTTCCTTGATGCAGGGCTTAAAGGGCTTGAAGTTTATTATCCAGGTCATAGTGAGCAATACATAGAAATACTGTTGTCCCTTGCTGACAAACATAATCTCATTGTAACAGGTGGCTCAGATTGTCATGATAAAAAAGATAGACCGTTTGGGCAAAATGGGATTGACAAAGACGGCTTTAATAAGTTTAAGACCATGCTTGATAAAACCGTGATTAAGAATATAACTCCTGATATATTATGCTTTTAAATAAGAAGGTTTAAAGCTTTCTTTTTTCAACAGGTGATAATATTCTCCTTTAAGTTTAACAAGCTCTTCATGGGAACCTGATTCAGTGATTGTACTGTTTTTCAGAAAAATTAAATTGTCACAATTTCTGACAGTGCTCAATCTGTGAGCAATAATGATTGAGAGTCTTCCTTCCATAAGTTTTTTCATTGCTTGATGAACTTTTTGTTCAGATTCTGAGTCAAGATAGGAAGTTGCTTCATCAAATATTATCAGATCAGGGTTGAATGCAAATGCTCTTGCTATGCAGACAAGTTGTTTTTCACCACTTGAAAGAGGTTTGCCATGTTCAGAAATGATTGTATCAAGCCCTGAGTGAGTTTTAAATAAAAAGTCACAATGAGCATCTTTTAAAGCTTTTTTAAGCAGGGAATCGTTTTTTAAACCGGAAGGCTTGATATTCTCTCTTATACTACCGGAGAAAAGAATAGAATCCTGCATTACAAGAGCAGTTTTATCTCTTATGTTTTCAATGGTGTATTTGTCATACTCATTATTGTTGATTAAGATTTTACCAGAAGTCTGTTTGTAAAATCCTGCTAAAAGATTTATTATTGAAGTTTTACCGGAACCTGTAGGCCCAATAATACCAATAGACTCTCCCTTTTTCACTGCAAAGGAAATATTTTTTAAAACTTGTTCTCCTTTATTATATGCAAAGGAAATATTTTTAAATTCAACATTGTTAATATTATCAAGCAAAAGTTGATTGTTTGAATATGTTTCTTTAAAGCTCTTATTATTCAGAATAGATATTATTCTTTCCCCTGATGCAAGAGCGTTTTGAAGCAGATTGAATTTTTCTGAAAGCTCTCGTACAGGTCTAAAAAACATTTTCATGTATGATAAAAATGCAACAAGAGTACCTATTGTAATTGCATTGTTTCCTGCTTCAGTTCCACCAACATAAATTATTATTCCAACACTTAAGACACTTAAAAATCCTACAAAGGGCATAAATATAGCAAAGATTCTGATCTGGAGCATCCCTGCTTTAAAATGTTCAAAGTTAAGAGTTTTAAATCTTTTAAGGAAAATATCAGTACTTGATGTAGCCTGTAATGTTGCTATACCGGTAATGCTTTCTGAAAAGCTGTGATTGATTTCTGAAATTTTCTGCCTGATTGTGCGGAACACGGTTCTGGATATTTTTGAAAAGAAAAAAATACTTAACAATATAAGTGGTACAAGTAAAGTTAAAAAAAGGCTGAGCTTGAAATTGATGTAAAACATTACTGAAATAATGCTTATCATGAACACAATGTCTTTAAAGATAAATACAAGTATATTTGTAAACATTTCATTCATATTTTCAACATCGCCTGCAACTCTGCTTACAAGCCTGCCGCTTGTATTCAAATCATAAAAAGAAACCGGCAGATATGCCATATGATCAAAAA
>JAGLLQ010000647.1 GCA_023140455.1 Desulfobacteraceae bacterium
CATCTCAACTCGAACAATACCAAATTTATTTATGTATATTGCAGCGATATTTGATAAGCGACTTAGTTTTTCATTTATCAGGGGTAGCATTAATCGAAAAGATCAATTTTCGAACGAGCGATTGAAAAATGACCTTGGTATCAATCCACGTTCAGTAAAAGAGAGCTTAATTGATACTGCAAAGTCGTTATATGAGTTGGGAATTGTAAAACCATTGTGACTATAGAAGTTGTTCCTCTAATAAACTATATATAATAAATAAATTTTTAATATCAATTAATACAATCCAACAAATCAGTGTTCTGCTAAAAAAAATTTATAATTATAAAGGAGACAATAGAAATGGCAAAATTTATTCACATAAGTGATCTTCATATCCATAAGGATAATGATAAGGAAGACAATAGAAATTGCAGAAATATGGTAAGAAAAATAGTCAGTAGCTATGCTGTCAAGAAGCCGGTTGTACTGATCTCTGGAGATATTGTTGATGATGGCCATGAGGAGCAATACAAAAATGCAGTTGAAATTTTAAGTCCATTAGTTGATAAGGAGTTTAATGTCCTGGCTGCTCCCGGTAACCATGACTATGGACCGCTGGGAAATTTTTATACTGAAGAGTCGCAAATGTTTTTTCAAAAATATATTTTGGGGGAATTGCTCGGCCATAGTGAAGCAAGTCAGGATGGAGTTACAATGGAAAAGCTCTATCCAATGACAACATCTGTTGATAATACTTTATTTATTGGTATTGATTCCGTGGTTGGTGCAGAGGATGAATTGTTACACTTTGCAAGCGGCGAGGTCGGAATAAACCAGAGAAACAAGCTGCAAGATATTTTGCATGAAAATAGAAATTCAGGCAAAAATATTGTTGTTTATTTTCATCATCACCCGTTTAATAGAAAATTTGTAATGGAAATGGACGATGCAAAAGAAGTCTTAAGATTATTGGCAGGGAAAATAGATATCTTGTGTTTTGGTCATGATCATGAGTCAGAAGCATATAATGATAAACATAATATTGACTGGATGCTGGCATCAGGGAAATCTCCTAAAAGAAACAGGAATAATAAATTTCAATTTAGAGAAATTAATATTGAAGAAGATGGCCATTCAGTGGCAATGGTTTCTTTTACCAGTGATTAAACATATCAAAGCCATGCAAGGAGAATCATGAACCTGACAAGAAATGAAATCAAAAACCACCCCTATGAAGAGGTTGCTTTTGAAGTAATTAAGATGGAAAATTTTTAGCTTAAACACTTGGGAATGAAATCCCCTTGACAAAAATCCCCCTCCTTTCTATAGTCTTAATTGATAAAAGAGAATCCCTTTTTTAGAAAATGTTTATAAAATCATCAAAATCCACTTAAAATAAATAATATTCTCTTTAATTCCAAGCTGTTATAACCACTCCCGTACGTCATCGACAAAGCGGAGCTGTGAGCCTTTAGTATCACCGATTTTGTTTTTATATTCTCAAAGTTAATATTTCATCAAGGAGGTAAACAAATGAAACAGGTGGCAATCTCAGTGTGTTAAAACTCACATTTGATGAATACATCACAACTGTTGGTGGAAAACATGGCTCATATGTGGATTCAATAGGCGTTATAATGAAAACAAAACAATAGCGCTTACACAGAAGCAATGGCAGTATCAGTAAAACAAAAATTAGAACGGAGGCTTAGTATGAATATCTTTATCAGCTATAATCGTAAAAATAGTGATATGGTCAACCCTTTGGCCAAAGATATTGAAGCAATAGGACATACAGTATGGTTTGACCAGGAGTTGAGTGGTGGGCAAGCCTGGTGGGATAAAATTCTTGCAACAATCCGAGACTGTGATGTTTTTATTTTCATGCTGGCTCCGGAGGCATTGAACTCAACAGCCTGTAGTCTCGAATACAGTTATGCTTTTGATCTTGGGAAATCTATTTTACCTGTCCTGGTCACTGATGGAGTGTCCACAAATCTCTTGCCGCCCGCACTGTCACAGGTTCAATTTGTAGATTATCAAAAACCGGATCGTGATGCTGCCCTTCGTCTAGCCAGAGCCTTTACCACCATTCCGACTCCAGAACCGTTACCTGATCCTTTGCCTGCGCCCCCAAAAGCTCCTGTTTCTTATCTCGGCAGTCTCGCCGAGAAGATTGATACTGCATCCAATTTGAGTTATGAAGAACAAAGTGCATTGGTGGTAGATCTTAAAAGAGGCCTGCGCAATCATGGAGCAACTGATGATACCTGGACATTATTCAAAAAATTGAGAAAACGGCGTGACTTGTTTGCAGCTATTGCTGAAGAAATTGACGATTTGATCAAAAATACAAGTAAAGATTCCTCTTCTATAAGTCAGTCACAGAATGGTAAAACGTCATTAAAGATGTCTAAAAAGAATAGATCCTCCTGGTCAAAATGGGTCGCATCAGCTATTACATTGTTGGTGTTTTTTGCTATGGGTTATGGAGTAGGGATCTTTATTAAGGAGGGGCTCAATATTTACAATGACGGTAT
>JAGLLQ010000648.1 GCA_023140455.1 Desulfobacteraceae bacterium
AGCTTGGTCAGATGATGATGGAAAAGTTTGCAGGCAAGGTCATTCATCCAATAGCAGGTGTTCCGGGCGGTTTTTCAAAACCAATGTCTGAAATCCAGAGAAAAGAACTTGTGGAAAATACTAAAGAACTTCTTGAGTTTGCAAAATTTTCAATGAAGTATGCAAAAGAAGATATTTTTCCAAAGTATCTTGATGATGTAACTACTTTAGGAAGTATTACCACAGGTTTTATCGGTACAGTTGATGATAAGGGCTCCCTTAATTTTTATGATGGAAATTTAAGGCTGATGAAACCGGATGGATCATATGATGATTTCCATGATTCTGATTATCTTGATTATATAGGTGAGCACTCAGTTGATGTTTCCTATGGTAAATATCCCTATGCAAAATCATGGGATGAAGGTTTCTCAATGGATCTTGATGCACCAAAAGGTATCTATAGATCCAATTGTCTTGCACGTATTAATGTTTGTGATGAGATTTCAACACCACTTGCACAAAAAGAACTTGAAGAGTTCAGGAAAAGCTTTGGCAGACCTGCTCAGCATACATTGCTTTACCATTGGGCACGTCTCATAGAACTTGTTTATGCCTGTGAAAAAACTTTGGAACTTCTGAACAATAGTGCTATAATAGATACAAAGACAAGATGCGATGTGACCCCAAAGGCAGGCAGGGGTGTTGGGCACGTTGAAGCACCACGCGGTACATTGATCCATGATTACACAACAGATGAGAATGGATGCATTAAATCAGCCAACATGATTGTGGGCACAACGCATAACCTTGCGCCCATCAGTATGAGTGTCGAGCAGTCAGCGAGAATGCTTATTAAAGACGGGAATGTTGATGAGACGATTTTGAACAAGATTGAAATGTCAGTCCGTGCTTATGATCCATGAGTCAGCTGTGCAACTCACCGCCTGGATGGCGGCCCGGTCATAGCGCTTAATGTCGTAGATTCAAAGGGAAATACTCTTTTTACTAATTTAAATAAAGGAGGCACCCCATGAAAACCTTTTTTAATCTGATTCAGGAAGTACAGAAAAATGAAAAATGCCATCATTGCGGCGGGTGCGTAACATTCTGCTCTGCCATTAATTATGGAGCACTTAAATTTGATGAAACAGGGAAACCTTGCTACAGCGATATTGAAAAATGTGTTGAATGTGGAATTTGTTATATGATCTGCCCTGAAGTTTCTGAGCTTGATGAGGAGATTAAAAAACGAGCAGAATGGAGTGCTCCTGCAGGAAGAATTATCGGCACTTCTGTTGCCTGTGCAAAAAATTCCATAGTAAGGGAGAGAGGGACTGATGGAGGAGTAGTAACTGCAATTTTGCTTCATCTTCTGGAAACCGGAAGAATTAACGGGGCAATTGTATCAAAAAATACTGAAAAAGGCAGAATCCCATGGCTTGCAACCACAAAAGATGAAATCCTTGATTCAGCAGGTACTCATTTTGAAGCATCCCATGGTATGGCAAATTTTGCAGATGAATATTCAACTTATTCTCCTTCTGTCAAAGCATTAAAAGAAATGCGAAAAGAAGGAATTGAGAAAATTGCTTTTGTTGGTACTCCATGCCAGATAAACACTATCAGAAAGATGGAAGCTATAGGTATTGTCCCTGCAGATTCCATTGAATTCTGTTTTGGCCTCTTTTGTGCAGGTAATTTTGTTTTTCATGATGCAGAATTCCATCAGATTGAAGATAAGTATGGCTTTGAATACAAAGACATTGAAAGTATAAATATTAAAGATAATTTCATTATTAATCTTGAGTCTGGCGAACGTAAAATAGTACCTATTGAAGACTTAAATATTGTCAAACGGACTGCATGTAATCTTTGCAAAGATTTTTCAGCAGAATATGCAGATATCTCCTTTGGAGGACTTGGAGCGGAAAGAGGCTGGACAAGCATTGTCACCAGAACTCCACTCGGAAGAGCTGTTTTGGCAGAATCCTTTGAAAAAGTATTGGAATCGTACAAATATGAGGATGACTCAAAGTATGCAACCAATGCTGAAGATGCAATTTTAAAAGCATCAAGAGAGAAAAAAGAAAAAGCCGAGGCTAATCTTAAAGATATTGAAAATAATGGAATATCAGTAATAGGTTAGTTTTAAATAAAAAGCTATAAAGTTAGATTAAGAAAAGCAGGCATAAATAAAAAGCATGGGTTGATCTATTAACACAACCCATGCTGTGCTTGGTTATCTTTTCCTCCACCGTTCGAACATTCTTTTAAACAACAAAAAAAATAACAAACGAATGCTTCAGAAAAGACAACCCATATGAGCCG
>JAGLLQ010000649.1 GCA_023140455.1 Desulfobacteraceae bacterium
CTGAGGATAAATTTTCCTTTAATGGCCATTAGGATCTCAACCATTTCAACGTAATCCTCCAGTACGAGGTTGTGTCTGTATTCTGGGTGTCCGTGGTATTGTGTGTCTGCCATTCCCGTTTACAAACGAATGGCCTTTTTTAAAATCAAAGTGATCATTCAGGCTGAAGCGCAATATTGTATTCCTTCATTTTTTTATACAGCAGTGTTCTGTGTATTCCAAGCAGTTTGGCCGCCTTTGCCTTGTTGTAATTGGTTTTGGCAAGGGCCTGGTAAATGACTTTTATCTGGGCCTGGCTCTGCGCGTTTTTAAGTGTGGGCCGACTCGTTTTCCCCGGGTTCAATGTTGTGTAATCCAGATTGAAAGGCAGGTCGCCTTTGTAAATCGTGTTGTTGTCAGACGAATACATGGCTCGTTCCAGAACATTTGACAATTCCCTGGCATTGCCGGGCCAGTTATATTTTTTTAATTCGTCTGCCGCATTTTTTTCTATGTTCTTTTGCGGACGATTGGCTGATATTGCCATATTTTTTAAAAGATGTCTGGCAAGGGGGATGATATCCTTTTGCCGCTCTCTTAAAGGCGGTATATCAATGGGGATGACATTCAGTCGATAAAAAAGGTCTTTTCTGAATTTCTGGTTTTCCATCAACTCTTCAAGATTTTGATTTGTTGCACATATAACCCTGAAATTAGATCTGATGATTTTTGTGCCTCCTATTCTTTCAAACTCCTTTTCTTCAAGAACCCTAAGTAGTTTAGGCTGCATATCAAGGGGAAGATCGCCAATTTCATCAAGGAATATGGTGCCATTATTGGCAAGCTCAAATTTGCCGGGCTTCCCTTTGACTTTAGCCCCTGTAAAGGCGCCTTCCTCATATCCAAATAATTCTGATTCCAAAAGATCCTTTGGTATTGCTGCACAGTTAATCCGTACAAAGGGGTGGTGTTTTCTTGGACTTGCATTATGGATTGCTTGAGAAAAAAGCTCCTTCCCTGTCCCACTCTCCCCTGTAATTAGAACGGTTGAATCATTTAATGCTGCATTTTGGGCCTCATCTTTCAGATATTTTATTTCATCACTCTTTCCAATGATGCAGTTAAATGTATATTTTGTTGATCGAAGGTCAAAGAGTTCCTTTTCAAATAGCTGGACTTTTGATTCAAGCATGGAAAGCTTTGCTGCAAGTTCTTTGACTTCTTCAACGTTCTGGAACATAACCTGGCCGTAGACAGCAATCACTTTGCCATCTTTTTTAATGGGGATTCGTTGCACAACCATATCATGGTCATTGATGCGATGTGATTTATTAATTTCCGCTCTTCCGGTTCTTGCAACGATATGCATTCTGGTATTTTCAATAGCCTCAGTACAATGTTTACCGACCTGTGCATCTGGATCAAGATTTAAAAATCTACCATAGGGTTTATTAAAATGGGTTATATAACCATCTGCGTCTATGATGGTGACTCCTGCATTAATATTATCCAATACAAGTTCATAAAGTTCGATTTTTTTATGTAATTCTTGCATGGAACTCTCATTTTTATTTTCTATCATAATAGTTTCCTTTATGAATTGTATTGCTGGTTTAGCGTATTAAAAAAACTACATGTATAAATACTGCTACACTTATTCAATATATAAAACATTAAAATATAAAAGTCCATAAGAATATAAAAACCTTGTAACGTCTGCAACTAACACGGCTTTGGCATTTCAGGCTTAATATTGTAACGGTGTGGTCTAAAACTTGCTGATATAGAAAACAAAAGGATACAGATAGATAATCAGACAGGATATTGGAAAGGAGGAATATGTTAATTAAAGAACCTGAAATTAGTTCTGATGAAACATTCATTATCAAAGACAAAAATTTCAACACAGCCAATGTCTGTATTGTAACAGGAGCAGGAACCGGAATAGGCAGAGCTACTGCTATTGCTGCAGCAAAAAACCAACTCATGATCGTTGGAATTGATATTAATGAAGAAGAAGGCAAAATCACCCAAAAAATAGCCAGGGATCAAGGCGGTCAGATGGTGTTTATTAAAACAGATCTCTGTTGTGATGAGGATGTTAAGACTGCAGTTCAAGAGGCTTCAAAGTTAGGACAAATAAAATACCTGGCCAATATAGCCGGAATTCAACATATTAATTCTGTAGAAGATTTTCCCATGGAAAAATATGATCTCATGCA
>JAGLLQ010000065.1 GCA_023140455.1 Desulfobacteraceae bacterium
TGCACCTGTAAAATTTGATACACGAGAATTTCAAAAAAGACTTGCTGATATTGCAAGTCAATATAAGGCAGAAAATAAGAGTTTAGAAGAGACTGACATTCAGTTTTATGAAGACTTGCAAAAGCCTATGCTTGAAGCTGTAGAATTTCCGAATAAGCAGATTACAGTAACTCGTAAAATTGCTGATCCTTCTGAAACAGAAACCCTGGAAGCTATAGTTGAGCCAAAGAAAAAAGTTCCTTTAAAAGTAAGCCAAAAAAGTATTACAAAGGTAAAATACTCCTCTGAATCGGTAAAACCTGTATCAGTGTCAAAACCATTATCACAACCAGTGTTAAAAAGGGTTTCAAAAGAAAGAATACCGGAAAAGAATACAAAGAATAAATATACAATACAAATTGCTGCGTTCAGGGATGTTAAAAGTGCGTTTGAAAAGATTTCTTCTCTTAAGGCAAAGGGTTATAAAGCATATAGAACTATGGGCACAGCCCAGAATGAAATCTGGCATCGTGTAAGAGTCGGACATTTTTCTAATACAGAGATTGCCCGTAAGTATTTAAGAAAGCTTAAACAGGATAATATTAATGGAATTATTATTAAACAGGATTCATAATATTATAAGGAATTAAAAATGAAAATTACAAAAAATGATGTTGAGAATATTGCTCACCTTGCGCGGCTGAAAATTGATGAATCCCATGTTGGGAAGTATGCAGAACAGATAAGTGATATCCTCAAATATATTGATAAATTGAAAGATGCTGACATTTCAGGAGCTAAATTAGTGTCAGATGCATCTTTTAATACCAATGTTTTAAGAAACGATGAGCCTGTAAAATCTGGTGGACCTGCAGTGACTTTGGCAAATGCACCAGAGAGAATTGATGATTTTTTCCAGGTACCTAACACAATTAAGCCAAATTAAGTAAAGATAAATAAGACCAGATAAATAATATTTGGCAAAGGATTTAAAAGAATGAATCTACAGGAACTTACCATCCATGAGTTAAGCAAATTATTGAAAGACTCTGAGATTACATCTGAAGAAATAACTAAACAATATCTTGATAGAATTGAAAAGTATGACAATGAGATTGGTGCATATATTACTATTGATAGAGAGTATGCTTTAAAACAGGCCAAAAAGGCTGATAAAATGATTTCAAAGGGTAATGCATCTTATCTTACAGGAGTGCCAATAGCTGTAAAAGATCTGCTCTGTACAAAAGGTGTAAAGACAACCTGTGGCTCTAAAATACTTGAAAATTTTGTGCCTGAATATGATGCAACTGTCATTTCTTTATTAAAAAATCAGGGAGCAGTTATTATTGGGAAAACCAACCTTGATGAATTTGCAATGGGCTCATCCAATGAAAATTCACCTTTCCATTTAACAAAAAACCCCTGGAATAAAGAACATGTGCCGGGTGGTTCCAGCGGAGGATCGGCTGCTGCTGTTGCAGCGGGCTTTTGTGTGGGAGCACTGGGAACAGACACAGGTGGCTCAATTCGTCAGCCAGCATCCCATTGTTCAGTTGTGGGCTTAAAGCCAACCTATGGCAGAGTTTCAAGATTTGGTCTGGTCTCTTATGCTTCATCTTTGGATCAGATAGGACCAATAACAAAAGATGTAAAAGATGCTGCCATTATACTAAATTGCATCAGTGGTAAAGACTTAAAAGATTCAACTTCAATTGATGTTGATGTACCTGATTATATGTCTGTTTTTGATGAATTTGAGAAAACAGGACTTAAAGGGATGACCGCAGGTGTTCCTAAAGAATATTTGTCTGTTGAGGGCATTGATCCTGATGTACAAAGAGTCTTTTTGGAATCTAAAAAACGTCTTGAAGATCTGGGTGTAAAAATTGTTGAAATATCTCTTCCCCATACCGAATATGTTGTTGCAGCCTATTATATCATAGCCCCATGTGAAGCAAGTTCAAACCTTGCACGGTTTGACGGAGTAAGATATGGTCACAGAAGCAAAGAGTCTGATGAGCTTATTGATATGTATAAAAACACAAAGCATGAAGGTTTTGGTGAAGAAGTAAAGAGGCGGATAATAATAGGAACCTATGCACTTTCAGCAGGTTATTATGATGAATATTACGGCAGAGCATCAAAAGTCAGGTCATTAATAATGAATGATTTTACTCAAGTTTTTAATGAATGTGATATTATTATATCACCGGTTGCGCCCACACCTGCATTTAAAATTGGAGAAAATAGAGACGACCCTCTTACTATGTATTTATCTGATATTTTTACTCTTTCTGCAAACATGGCAAGTGTCCCGGGGCTTTCAGTCCCGGCAGGTTTTTCTTCAAAAGGATTACCCATCGGGTTACAGATAATGGCGCAGCGATTTGATGAAAAAAGCCTGTTAAAGTCAGGTTTTGGTTTTGAAAAATCAATATTAGCAGAAGCCGCAGATTCATCAGGACCAGCAGGTAAATTTTGCGAATTATAAATTTATTATCAGGAGCTTATCAAATATGGCTACCATAAAATCAGGCAGTGAGAGTTTAAAAAAAGCAATTGCATGGATTTCAGAACAAAGAAAAGCAAATCCTGAAAAAGATGTTGCTAAAATTGCCCAGGAGGCAAATGTTCAATTTGATTTAAACCCTGAGGACTCTGAATTTGTTTTAAGATTTGTAAAAGATCCTGATGCGTAGAGGCACAAAATTAGAGGCACACAATGCCTGATATAAGGATTCTTTCTGAAAACCTTTCAAACAAAATTGCTGCAGGAGAGGTGGTAGCCAGACCTGCTTCTGTTGTAAAAGAGCTCCTTGAAAATTCAATTGATGCCAAAGCTTCTTATATTACTTTAGAAGTTGAGAATGGGGGAAGAACTCTTATCAGGGTTTCTGACAATGGAACAGGCATGTCAAGAGATAATGCTTTGCTCTCCATTGAAAGATTTGCCACAAGTAAGATTTCAAAAACTGAAGACCTTTTTTCCATTTCCACAATGGGATTCAGGGGAGAGGCAATTCCATCAATTGCTGCTGTTTCTAAATTTTCCCTTATTACCAGGGAAAAAGAAACAAATACAGGCACTAATATTATAATCTCGGGCGGGAAATTGCTGAATGTGACAGATACGGGCGCTCCCCACGGTACTATGGTGCAGGTAAAAAATCTTTTTTTTAATACACCTGCAAGAAAGAAATTCTTAAAAACTTACAATACAGAAATGAGCCATATTGCTGATACTTTTTCTTCAATTGCTTTGGGCAATACAGGTACAGGCTTCAGACTTTTTAATGCAGGGAAATTAATAAAAAATTTTACAAGCTCTGATTCTTTATATGAAAGAGTAATAAAGGTTCTTGGAAAAGACTTGTCTCATAATCTTTTAAAAGTTGACATTAATGAAAACAATATTCATGTGTCAGGATATATTTCGTCTCCTTTGATAACAAGAAGCAGTTCAAGGATGATCAAAGTTTTTGTGAATAACCGTCTTGTAAGTGATAGAGGCATAACTTCAGCTATCTTTAACGGCTATCTGGGGAATTTAATGAAATCGCGGTTTCCCCTAGCTGTACTATATATAACTTTGCCATTTGATAATGTTGATATCAATGTTCACCCCGCAAAAAACGAAGTACGTTTTTTTGATGGGAAAAGTGTCTATAATGTTGTAGTCAAAGCTGTTAAAAATGGATTGGAGCAGGCAAAGGAAAAGTTTTATAAAGAATCTTTCTCTCCTGAAAAACCAAAAATTCCAGAGGCTGTTGAAGAATCCTTGTTTAAATATGCAGAACATGAGTCTCCAGTAATTAATTCTTTTAGAGAAGAAGAAACCCTGGGAACCTTTTCCAAACCGATTGATAAATCTGATAATGTGCCACATGCCTATGAAACAGAGAGCAAAACCGGTTTTAAGGGTAAGTTTTTAATTAAGGGGCAGGTAATGTCCACATATATCATTGCTGAGACTGATGATGGTATTATTTTTGTTGATCAACATGCAGCCCATGAAAGAATTGTTTATGAAAAACTTAAAGCCACTAATCAAACTTCTGCCTTACAATCCCAGACCCTTTTAATGCCTGAGACCCTTGAACTCGGGTTTAGAGAAGCGGACCTGCTATCTGAGATCATTGAAGATCTTTCTGAATATGGATTTGATATTGAACCTTTTGGTGGCACGACTTTTATCATAAAATCAGTGCCTGCCATAATTGATAAAAAAGAGACTGCTCCTTTTATCCTTGAAATAATTGACAGTCTTGTAGATAGAAAAATAAGTTCCTTAAACAATCAATGGCTTGATGATGTCTTAATTTTAATGGCTTGTCACAGTGCAATCAGGGCTAATCAGAAATTGAATATTCAAGAAATGGAACAACTTTTGATTGATCTTGAAAAATGTGAGAATCCGCTCCATTGCCCCCATGGAAGACCAACCATGATAAAATGGGGACAAAAAGATATGGAAAAGATGTTTAAAAGGATAGTGTGAAAATAAATATGTGTATTGGTGTAAAGGCATTATCAGATACCCGTGCAACCATTCATCATCCGGTACTGGTAAGAACTATTCTTATTTATATTTTTATATCACCATACTGGGCAAGTTCAAGCAAAATACCTTCTGGACCATTGAAATAAACCAGCTTTTTCTTTGTTGGGGAATACTCCTGAATAGAACTTACAGGCTCTATTCCCTGTTCTTTTAAGAATAATACTGCTTTTTCTATATCAGATACTTGAAAAGCCATGTGCCTGAAGCCTTGTGTATTAGCTTTGTCAGGGTTTGAATTCTTTGTTAAAAGAGGGGCCTTGTACTCAATCAGTTCAAGAGATGTGGAATCACCGGGCAGAGTTAATTTAACATATTGAGCATCAACATCCTTTAAGCCAACTATTTTTGAAATCCATTCACCATGTAACCTTGATTGATCCTCAATTTGAAATCCAAAGGAGACAAAAAATTGTTTTACCTTTTCAAGGTTTTCTACAACTATATTAATGTGATCTATTTTTTGTAATAATGGAGCCATTTTTATGCATCAGGGAAAAGAATTTTGCCTCAATATTTTTCTGGTCAAGATAATCTTTTATTGTTATCTTCCATTTGTTTAAAAATACTTCCAGACATGCCACCATGGCTTTCTTTCTTCTCTGTCCATGCCATATTGTGGTGTTATCATTTTTTCAGGATCCATTCTTTGCTGTTTTTGTCTCTGTTTGGCATAACTTTGCTCTTCAGTAAACTCTTCATATTTTTCAGTTGTTCTGTCAAAAACTTTTTTATTGATCTTTGCTGCAAGCAAGCTGATTTCCGGTATTATTTTATCCATTTGAGCTGCCTGACCAAAAAAAGGTACAGAGGTCTGATCCTTGATATTATAGATATTGGCATCAATACTGAAAGCATCGGCAAACTCGGTGATACTTCCCGTGAGCACATAGTCAGAGTTAGTTGTTTTTGCCATTTCAGAAAGAAATTTTTCTTTTGAAAGGTTGCTGTTCTTTTCAAGAGCATTAATAATTGTACGCTTATCAGTAATTGCAGTGTGATCTGCCCAGAAGAGTCTTGAAGAAAGCATGTGTCCTATACCGTGTTGGATGTGGATGATGTCTTTTTCAGAATGGATTTCAAAGGGGAGAATAGCAATTTTTTTTAAGCCATTTGCATAGAGTGTACTAAAATTTGCAAAACAACAAACAATAAAAAAAGATAGAATGATTGTTTTGGTAAATAGTGTCATTGATAGTTTAATTTTTGGCATTTAATTTTTGTCCTCTAGTTTGGTTTTAATAATACCAGTTATAATTTTTGGGTCAGCCTTTCCTTTAGTTTCTCTCATAACCTGTCCCATAAAAAAACTGAAAAGTTTAGTTTTACCGTTCTTATACGCATCAACTTCTTTGGGATTTTTTTCTATAATTGTATCAACAATGCTTACAAGCTCAGATTGATCAGATACCTGCTCAAGGTTCTTCTCTTTCATTATATTGTCAGGGTTTTTGCCTGTCTCAGCCATTTCTTCAAATATTGTTTTTGCACCTTTGATATTTATTGTGTTTTTTTCGAGAAGTTTTAAAAGCTCAGCAAGTGATGCAGCAGAAACAGGTGAGGATTCAATATCAAATCCTTTGGCATTAAGCATACCAAGTACAGTCGTCATTATCCAGTTACTTGCCTGTTTTTTGTCTGTGAGATCTTTTATAGTCTCTTCAAAATAATCAGCAAGTTCTTTGGAGGCCGTCAATACCCCTGCATCATATTCAGGGATATTAAAATCATTAATAAACCTTGCTTTTTTTGCATCAGGAAGTTCCGGGATAGTGCTCTTAACTTTTTTTATCCATTTGTCATCAACTATTAAGGGAACAAGGTCAGGGTCCGGGAAATATCTGTAGTCATGGGCATTTTCTTTTCCCCGCATACTGTTTGTTTTGTTTTTTGCAGGGTCCCATAATCGTGTTTCCTGAACTACCTGTCCACCATCTTCAAGTATATATCTTTGTCGTTCAATCTCATAGTTGATTGCTTTTTCAACATTTTTAAAAGAATTGAGATTTTTTATTTCTGCACGGATTCCAAATTCTTTTGTGCCTTTAATTCGAAGGGAAATATTTGCATCACATCTGAATTGTCCTTTTTCCATGTTTGCATCACAAACATCAGTGTATTTTAAAATCTGATGAAGTTTTCTTAAATATTGTCCAGCTTCTTTTGCTGATCTTATATCAGGCTCGCTTACAATTTCAACAAGGGGTATGCCTGTTCTGTTAAGATCAACAAGGCTTTTCCCTCTTGCAGGGTCATGTGTAAGTTTCCCTGCATCTTCTTCCATGTGGATCCTTGTGATGCCTATTTTTTTATCTTCAATATCAAGAAAGCCATGTTCGGCAATGGGAAAGGCGTATTGAGAAATTTGATATCCTTTTGGAAGGTCAGGATAAAAATAATTTTTTCTGTCAAACCTGCTTTGCCTTGCAATTTTGCAATTTGTTGCAAGTGCAGTTTTTATTGCAAGAGAGACTGCCTGTTTGTTCAGTACGGGCAGCACTCCGGGCATCCCTGTACACACAGGGCAGGTGTTTGCATTAGGGGACTGACCAAATGTTGTAGAACAGCCACAGAATATCTTTGTTTTTGTTTTTAGTTGTGCGTGAACTTCAAGACCAATAACAGGTTCAAACATTTATATCACATACCTTTGAAATTATTATTAAAATCATATAAAATAAGTTACTCTTTATAACCTTGATTATATAATTTGGCAATTATTTTTTTTAGTTGAAATCAAGTCAGAAAAAATATATTAAATGATGCGGCTTAAAAAATAATTAATCATGTAAGTAATTAAATTAACAACTTTTTGATTAAAGGCAAGAATAAATGGAATTTTTTCTTTGTGTGATAGGAATGGTAATGATTGTGGAAGGCTTACCTTATTTTGCAGTTCCAGATAAAATGAAAAATATGATAAGGATGCTTCTGGATCTTCCTGATAAATCAATAAGGGGGTTTGGCGGATTTCTTATGATTGTGGGCATTATAATAGTTTATATTGGGAAACGTATTATTTAATGTATTCTCTAAAGGACTATAACTTTGATCTGCCCCAGGAAAGAATTGCTCAAAGCCCCATGGAAAAAAGGGATGAGTCAAGGCTTTTATTGCTAAAAAAAGAGACTGGCCTTGTGTCTCATTATTTTTTTAAAGATATAACCGATCTTTTAAAAAAAGGTGATTTGCTGGTTATTAATAACACCAAAGTTATCCCGGCAAGGCTTAAGGGGAAAAAAGAAACCGGAGGTAAGGTTGAAGTTTTAATTATTGATTTTACGGAAGGTTTGAAAACCCATAAGGAAAATGCTTATTTTGAGTGCGATTGCCTTGTTAAAGCTTCAAAAAGCCCTAAAAAGGGCGCATGTTTATTTTTTGATCAGAAACTTGAAGCTGTTGTTATTGAGAACAGGGGCAGTGTCTGCAAGATAAGATTTAAAGGGTATGAGGATTTTCTTGATACTCTTAACCGGATTGGAGACATCCCCCTGCCTCCCTATATTAAGAGGGAGAGTGGCAAAGCTTTAGATTCTGATAAGGATAATTATCAGACTGTGTATGCCCAAAAAGAGGGGGCAGTTGCGGCCCCGACAGCAGGGCTCCATTTTACTGATTCTCTGATGAAAAAGCTTTTGAGCAAAGGTGTAGAAATTGTAAATATTACACTCCATGTTGGATATGGCACATTTGTTCCTGTGAAGGTTGAGGATATTAGAGATCATGAGATCCATTCTGAATTTTATTCTGTTTCTGAGCAGGCAGCAGACCAGATTAATAAAGCAAAGGTTGGTGGCCGGCGTGTTATCACTGTGGGCACAACAAGCATGAGAACATTGGAGTATCTTGCAGATAAAAATGGCAAGGTAAAGGCATGCAAGGGGATGTGTGATATTTTTATTTATCCTGGATATAATTTTAAATGTGTCGATGCCATGATAACTAATTTTCATTTGCCTGAATCAACACTTATTATGCTTGTTTCAGCCTTTGTCGGGCGTGAAAATATTTTAAAAGCCTATAAAACAGCAATTAAAGAAAAATACAGATTTTTCAGCTATGGAGATGCCATGCTGATTGAGTAAAGGATATTATGTTTGAATTTGAACTTGTAAATAAAAGTAGTGAGACAAGAGCACGAACAGGGAAAATAAAATTTTCAAGGGGCACGATTGAAACTCCCATCTTTATGCCCGTAGGCACCCTTGGTTCTGTTAAGTCTTTGACAGTAGAAGATCTTGAACATTGTTCTGCTCAAATTATTTTAGGCAATACCTATCATCTCTATTTGAGGCCGGGATGTGAAGTTATTGAACATTTAGACGGGCTCCATAAGTTTATCAACTGGGACAAACCAATGCTGACAGACAGTGGTGGATTCCAGTTTTTTTCTCTTGCAAGGCTTGCAAAATTTGCTGATGAAGGCGTATCTTTCCAATCTCATATTGATGGATCAAGACATTTTTTCTCGCCGGAAAAGGCTGTTGAGATTCAGATGATACTGGGATCTGATATTATGATGTCTTTAGATTGGTGTATCGGGTATCCGGCAGATGAAAAGCAGACTGTTGAAGCTTTGGAAAAGACAACAATGTGGGCAAAAAAAGGGTATTCTTATTGGAAGGAGCAGGCGGCAAAGACTGGAGAATTAAAAAATTCTCTTTTTGGAATTGTACAGGGGGGTATGTATCCAGACTTACGCTCTATTTCAGCAGAACAGATCTGTGAGATCGGTTTCCCGGGGCATGCAATAGGAGGCTTAAGTGTTGGTGAGCCAAAGGATTTAATGTATGAAATGGCAGATCATACGCTTCCTTTGCTGGATGATAATAAACCAAAATATATAATGGGAGTGGGGACTCCTGAAAATCTTGTTGAGCTTTCAGGCATGGGAACAGATATGTTTGACTGTGTTATGCCATCGCGCAATGCAAGGAATGGTCAGCTTTTTACATCAAGGGGGAATATTAATATTCCCAACGCAAAGTTCAGGTTTGACACTAATCCAATAGATGACACTTGTTCATGCTATACATGCCAAAATTATTCAAGGGCTTATTTGAGGCATCTTTATAAATCAAAAGAGCTGCTCGCATTCAGACTCAATACAATACATAATATCTATTATTATCTTGATCTTATGAAAAAGATCAGGCAGGCAATTAATAATGATTCCTTTTTAGAATTTAAAAAAGATTTTTATTTGAAAAGAGGAAGCAATTAATTGACCAATCATTTGGAAAATCATTCAGGTTGTTTTGGATTTTCATTTGGTGCGGCAAATGATACAATAAAGAATTATGGATAAACTTTAGCCAAGGTGGTAAATTATTATGCACGAGATGGGTATTGCAGAAAAAATAGTTGAAATTGCTCTTGAATCCATACCTGAAGATATTGAGAACCCCAGGATTGAGAAAATGAATCTAAGGATTGGCAAGTTTGCCTCTGTTGTTGAAGACAGCCTCAGGTTCTGTTTTGGAATAATTGTCAAAGATACTCCACTTGAGGATACAAAGCTTGAAATAGAAAATGTTCCTGTTTTGGTGCATTGCAATAAGTGTAATTTTGAATGGGAAGTTGATGACCCGATTTTCAAGTGCCCTGAATGCAAGGGAACAGATCTTGAAATGCTTTCAGGAAGAGAGATTGATATAGACTCAATTGAGTTAGCTGATTAAAAGATAAAATAAATTAAGGATTTAAAATGGAAATTAATATTCAAAAAAGAGTTCTGGAAGCCAATGAAAACGAATCCGAGAGATTAAAAAGATTTTTTAAAGAAAAAAATGTTTTTGTTTTAAATGTTATGAGCTCTCCAGGATCAGGCAAAACAGAAACTCTGGTTAAAACTCTTAACAAAATCATGCCTGAAATTAGCACAGCTGTGATTGTGGGTGATATCTGCACAACTAATGATGCTGATCGCTTAAAGTCAACAGGTGCAGAAGTGACTCAGATTAATACAGATAAATTTGGCGGTGATTGCCATCTTGCAGCCCACCTTATTGAATCAACTGCAAAGGAATTTGATCTTGATACTATAGATCTTTTAATTGTTGAAAATATTGGAAATCTTGTCTGCCCTGCTGAGTTTGATATCGGTGAAGATGCTAGAACTGTTGTGCTGAGTGTTACAGAGGGTGAAGATAAACCCTTAAAATATCCTTTAATGTTCAGGCTTGCCCATAGTGCAATTTTGAACAAGATTGATCTTTTACCTTATCTTGATTTTAATATTGATGAAGCAGAAAATAGTATTAAAGAAGTTAACCCCAATATACCGATATTTAAGATATCAGCAACAAAAGAAGAAGGTCTTGATCCATGGGTTGAATGGCTTAAACAGATGGTTGCCTCAAAACTCAAAACTTAAAAATTTGAGTGACCATAAGTAAGTTTATGGAGGGATTGATATGGGAAGAAAAAAAGCAGCTTTTAGAAGTGCATGGTACCCGGAAAGTGCGGATGAATGTGAATCTCATATCAAAGGCTATTTAAAAGATAATAACGGGGTCCTGCAAGATGATTTCCCGGGTTGTATTGTCCCCCATGCCGGCTGGTATTATTCAGGTTCAATAGCGTGCCGAACCATTGGCTCTCTTGCCAGCCTGATAGGTCAGGAAAGAAACCTGGATTGCATTGTTATTTTTGGTCTTCATATGAATGCTAATGATTCTCCAGTTATGCTCGAGTCTGGATCATGGGAAACTCCTTTTGGCGATCTTGATATCCATAAGAGTTTTGGGGCAAATATAGTTGAAAAGGCGTTCTCTGAAAAAATTAAGATATGGGAAAAATCTTACAGATCTTTT
>JAGLLQ010000650.1 GCA_023140455.1 Desulfobacteraceae bacterium
ATTTTTACGAGTGATGAAAATGACGAGATTAATTCTGTAAACGATTTACCGGGAAAAACTTTTATGGCAGTAAAAAAATCTTCCTTTGGTGGATGGCAGATGGCTTATATGGAACTGCTGAATCTTGGCATAGATCCTTTAAAAGATTTTTC
Source organism: Desulfobacteraceae bacterium (assembly GCA_023140455.1). The sequence continues at coordinate 153 of JAGLLQ010000650.1, forward strand.
AAAATTTGAATTTGGCGGCAAACATGACAATGTTGTCCTTGCTATCCAGAATGGTGTAGTAGACGCAGGCACAGTAAGAACTGACACACTTGAAAGAATGGCTGCAGCAGGAACGATTGAACTATCAGAATTTAAAATTCTCAGCCAGAAAAAATATGGAGATTTTCCGTTTGTATGCAGTACAGCACTTTACCCTGAATGGCCTATGGCTAAAACTAAAGGAACTTCTGATCAAATCGCCGGAAAAGTTGTTGCTGCATTAAAACAATTAAAATCAACAGATAAAGCTGCACAGGATGCTAAAATAATGGGCTGGACAGATTCACTGGACTATCAGGGTGTTGAAGATTTACAAATTAAATTAAAAGTAGGCGCCTATAAATAAAGTAATAATTTGTAAAAACAAAAACTAGTTCTAATCTTAGTCCCTAATCCGATTAAAGGAGAATTTTATGCTTAATATGTTTAAAAAACAAAGCATGAGAGTAAGGCTGTTATCTTTAATTTTTATATCATTCACCCTTGCTATTGCCGGGTTGGGGACAGGTGTCGTTGTTATACAAAAAAATCTGTTAAACCAGATGGATGCTTCTGTTGCCCAGCTTTTAAAAGAAAATGATACCCAAATGAACACCCAGTTCACTACTTTGGGTAAAGAAATTACAAATAGTCTGGATCAAATACCAGAATCAGTCGGCTCTCAGATTGTAAACAAGACAACAGACGCATTAAATAAAGAGAAAGACATTGTTTCCGCTGATTTCGAAAATTCTCTTAAGATGAGCATGGAATCTCTGGCAGTCATTCTGGCAAAAGTTGCACCTGCTGCAATTCTCTCAAATGATTTTACAACTCTGATTTCTTATGTAAAATCTGCTTCCTCAGGAAAAGATGTAATTTATGCAATTTATCTCAGACCAGACGGACGTCCTTTAACCAGGTATTATGACAGGCAGAATCCAAAAATAAAAGAATTCATAGAAACCAGCACTGAAAAAAGAAAAATCAATAAAGTATTACAGGCATCAAAAAATGATCCCAGCGTAATGATTGTTCAAAAAACTATTGAACTTGATGGTACAGTTTTAGGCTCAGTGATATTATGCGCAAGTAAGGAAACAATGGGTGAAAAATTAAAAGCCATGGATCATAGATTTTCAAATCTGATAAAAAGCAATGATCTGGAAACCGCCAATGCCCTTAACCAGGAATCTAAAAAAATAATTGAACACTTCTCTTCAAAGCTAAATAATATATCACAAAGCAATTCACATTCTGTACAAAAGGTTGGAGAACAGATCCAAAAGAGCATCAGCGATATCAGGAACCAAATTCGTTGGCTCATCATTGTTCTTGGTGCCGTTTCAATCATTATCATTTCTATCATTCTATTTTTTGTAATTTCAAACATAACAAAAAGAATTAATATTATTGCCAAAACAATAAACACAGGTTCCGCTGAAGTTGCTGAAGCATCTGAACACGTATCAAGATCCAGTCAAACTTTAGCTGAAGCTTCTACAGAACAAGCTTCAGCAATTGAGGAAACTTCTGCTTCAATGGAAGAGATGTCTTCCATGACAAAAACAAATGC
>JAGLLQ010000651.1 GCA_023140455.1 Desulfobacteraceae bacterium
AACTGACCAAATCCCGGATATTTTACCAATCCTTCCAATTGTTGATACAAACCTTTTTCCAAAAATGGTACTTCCTCTAGTTTTAGTACAGAAAGAAGCAATAGATCTTATTGATGAAGCCATGGCAGGAAACAGAATACTCGGACTCATTTTATCAAAAAGATCTGAAGTAGAAGAAAGACATACTACAAGCGATCTTTATAAAGTTGGAACTGCTGCAGTTATCCTGAAAATGTCCAAGATGGAAGAGGACAGGGCACAGCTATTGATACAGGGAATAAGCAGGTTTAGAGTTGAGGAATACATTAACGACAAGTCATATATCCAGGCTAAAATTAAGGTTCTTAAAAATAGAAATAGTAAGAGAAGCAAAGAAAATCGTGCACTCATGGCAAATATTATTGAGCAGTACGAAAAGATTGTAAAACTATCACCAGGTCTTCCTCCTGAAATGGTAGATCTTGTAAAATCTCTTCAAGACCCGGATGTTCTTGCAGACATGGTTGCATCATCTATAAATGCTCCTGTTGAAGAAAAGCAAAAAGCTCTTGAGTTTTTAGATGTTAAAAAAAGGCTTCAAAGTGTAACAAGGCTTGTCAATGACCAACTTGATATCCTGGAAATGGGTTCGAAAATTCAATCCCGGGTTAAAAGTGACATGGATAAAAAGCAAAGAGATTATTATCTTCGTCAGCAACTTAAAACCATTAAAGAGGAACTTGGAGAAACAGATGAAGAGAATATTGAGTTACAGGAATACAGAGACAAGATCGAAGCAAAGGAACTTGAAGGCGTGGTTTTTAAAGAGGCATTGCGTGAACTTGACCGCCTTTCTAAAATGCATCCTTCCTCAAGTGAATATATTGTCTCTTCAACTTATCTTGACTGGATTACCTCTTTACCCTGGAATGATAAATCTGAAGAGCAGATTGATATAAAACAGGCAAGAACTGTACTTGATAATGATCATTATGGACTTGACAAACCAAAAAAGAGAATCCTTGAATATCTTTCTGTAAGAAAGCTTAAAAAAGATTCAAAAGGTCCTATATTGTGTTTTGCAGGACCTCCGGGTACCGGGAAAACATCTCTTGGAAAATCAATTGCAAAAGCCCTGGGAAGAGAATTTGTAAGAATTGCCCTTGGTGGAATAAGAGATGAGGCTGAAATAAGAGGGCATAGAAGAACTTATGTTGGCGCACTCCCGGGAAGAATTATTCAACAACTTAGAAGAGCAGGAACAAATAATCCGGTTTTTATGTTAGATGAGATTGATAAGGTTGATTCATCTTATCAGGGAGATCCGTCCTCTGCGCTTCTCGAGGTCCTTGATCCTGAACAGAACAACTCGTTTACAGACCATTATCTTGATTTACCTTTTGATCTTTCTGATATTATTTTTCTTACAACAGCAAACGTACTCCATACTATACCGGATCCATTGAGAGACAGGATGGAAGTTCTTGAGCTTAATGGATATATTGAAGAAGAAAAAATTAAAATTGCAACAAAATACTTAATACCACGGCAACGGCGTGAAAACGGTTTAAACTCATCCCAGATACAATTTACTACAGGAGCTATAAAGAGTATTATTGCAGGATATACCAGAGAAGCAGGATTAAGAAACCTTGAAAGAGAGATTGGATCGGTTTGCAGAGGCGTTGCACATAAGATAGTTGAAGAAAATACAAATACAAAAAAAACTGTAAAAGTTTTAAAGGAAGATGTCCCGAAATATTTAGGTGTTGTGCGCAGCATGCCTTATCATAATTTTACAACATCATGCCCCGGCGTTGTTTTAGGGCTTGCATGGACCCCTTTTGGAGGAGAAATTTTATATATTGAAGCTGCTTCCATGAAAGGGGCAAGCTTACTTACTTTAACAGGTCACCTTGGAGAGGTAATGAAGGAATCTGCAAATACAGCTCTGAGTTATATAAGATCTAAAACATCAAAATTTAATATAGATGAAATTTTTTTTGAAGAACATGATATTCATATCCATGTTCCTGAAGGAGCAATACCTAAAGATGGTCCATCAGCAGGAGTTGCAATGCTGACAGCACTTATGTCTCTTATAACAGGAAAGCCTGTAGAAAAAAGACTTGCAATGACAGGTGAAATTACGTTAAGAGGTGATGTGCTTCCAGTGGGAGGAATAAAAGATAAAGTTATTGCTGCCGAAAGAAGTGGTATAAGGAGTATAATTCTGCCCAGATGGAATGAAAAGGATATTGAAGATGTTCCGGAAAAGGTAAAAAAGAAAATAAAATTCTATTTCACTGATACTATGGAAGAGGTATTAAAAATAGCTC
>JAGLLQ010000652.1 GCA_023140455.1 Desulfobacteraceae bacterium
TTATTGCAAGATCCGGGTTTTCTTTGTCAAATTCAGCCATGGTTTGTGTTTTAAATTCTATTCTTGTTTTTAAACCCTCTTCCATTGTTTCCTCTAATTTAGAACGGAAAGTGTTATATTGTTGTTGTTGTGTTTCAGATAAATCAAGTGCTTTAGCTCCTTTGTCCAGACGCCAAAGCATAAAACTTCCAATTTCTTTATGCATAAATGGAGGCATCCCTCTTTTGTGGAACCCATGATGACCCATAGGGCCATGCATTGGACCACGACCACATGCACCTGTGATGATCACAAAACTAAACCCTGACACTATAATAACTAATAGTGAAATACTTACAATTACAAATGTTTTTTTCTTTTTTGTCATTTTAAATCTCCTTTAAAATTAGTTTAATGTTAATCCTTAATTTTAAAGCCTTCTTTTATTAAGGATGATTCAAGAATAGACGAAAAATGTAAATTAAATATTTTCAACTTGTAAAAAAATGTAAATTAGTTGTAAAAGAGGTTAATATGATAAAAAAAATTCTTATTATTGATGATGACATAAAACTTATTGAACTTCTTTCAGAGTATCTTGGGGGGAATCAATTTGATGTCTCTTATATCTTAGATGGCCTCAATGCTGTATCTAAGATAGAAAACCTGTCACCTGACCTGATCATTTTAGACTATATGATGCCCGGAAAAGACGGCCTAGAGGTTTTAAGAGATATTCGGGTACATTATGACCTGCCTGTTATCATGTTGACAGCAAAAGGTGATGATACAGACAGAATTGTAGGGCTTGAACTGGGTGCTGATGATTACCTTCCAAAACCTTTTAATCCAAGAGAACTTTTAGCAAGAATCAAAGCTGTTCTTCGCCGGAATGTCGCTCCTTCTTTACAAAGTTTTACAAATAAAGACCTTGTTATTCAGGTGGGTGATATTATACTTAATAAAGCCACTCACACTATTGAAGTAAGTGGCAGTATTGCTGACCTTTCAACAACTGAATTTAAAATACTTGAAGTGTTGATGAAAAATCCAAATAGAGTTTTGAGTCGTGATCAGATAATGAATATGGCACAGGGAAAAGATTTTATGGCATTTGACAGGAGCATTGATATCCATATAAGCAAATTAAGATCCAAAATTGAAACAGATCCATCAAGCCCGAAGAGGATAAAAACAATCTGGGGAACCGGATATATGTTTGTGGAATCTTTATGAAACTAAAAAGTCTATATAGTAAACTTCTTTTATCGTTTTTAGGTGTTCTTTTTATAACAATAATACTTATTCTTGTACTTTTTATTGTTACAGCAGGAAGAACTTTTAAACATCACTTAGATAAACAATCTATTGCAAAACTATTAATTTTTAAAGAAGTGATTCAGGGGAAAATAGATCAGAAACCTTTGATACCGATAGAGCAAAACAAAGAGGTCTATGAACTGCTTAAAACGCTTTCAGACATTTTTGATATTGAAATATGGGTAACTGCACCTGATAAAACATTATTATTAAAGACTTTTGTCTCTCCCGTTAATATAAATACAAAAGAACTGGAAGATTATGATGTTTTGCAGGATGGAATAAAGCTTTATCAGCTGTCTCACAGGCATATAAAATATTATGCACAAATACCAGTTAAATTTGCCGGGAAGATAAATATTCTGCATATTTATCTTAACAATAAGCAGGAGAAAAAGCCGGAAGCTGTGTTTCTTATCGGCCTTTTAAGCATAGGCGGAATAATTGCCATTCTTCTGATACCATTAACAAGAATTATTACTAAAAGAATTAAACAATTAAAAAAATCTGCCCTTGAATTTGCCGATGGGAACTTAAGTTGCAGAGCAAATATCAAAGGTTATGATGAAATTGCCAAGCTTGGAGAGTCTTTTAACTTTATGGCAGACAAGCTTGAAAAAATGATACAGGGCAATAAAGAACTTACTGCAAACATCTCCCATGAACTTAGAAGTCCTTTAACCAGAATAAGAGTCTCAAAAGAATTGATTCAGGATAAGATTGACGCAAACTTAAGTAAAGATATAAAACGGTATCTTCAAAATATTGATCAGGATATTGAGAGTCTGGATGACTTAATTGATAAAATTTTGAAACTCTCAAAAATGGATTTTCAGGAAGCTTCTTTATCATTGGAACAAATTGATTGTAATTTGCTTTTAAAAGACTTGAAAAAAAGATATCAATCCTCATTAAAACAGAAAAACCTTACTTTTCAAATGGATATTATAGATTCACTCATCCTGAATGCTGATAAGAATATCCTCACATCTATTCTTTCCAATCTTATTGACAATGCTGTGAAATATACAGAAGAAAACGGAAAAATTAGTATTACTGCTTTTAAGTCAAAAGAAGAAATCTTGAATTTTATTATCACAAACACATTTAAAGAACTTAATTCCACAGAATTAGAGAAACTTTTTGAACCATTTTACAGAATAGAAGGTAATAAAAATCCAGGATCAGGACTTGGATTAACCATTGTTAAAAAACAACTTAAACAGTGCAATGGTGATATTACTGTAAAGAACAGTGAAAATGGTTTAACTTTTCAAATGCTATTTAAAAAATAAGATAATTTTAATTATTCAATAAAAAGGCAGAGCCATTACT
>JAGLLQ010000653.1 GCA_023140455.1 Desulfobacteraceae bacterium
TCTGCTGAAATTTTTCATCATCCAGGTAAGCAGACAAAACAATAATTTTTATATGTTTTGTCGCATCATTACTCTTAATTTTCTTACAGACTTCATATCCTTTGATATCCGGCATCATAATATCCAGAATCAAAAGATCAGGATTAAAATGATTGACCTGCAACCCTGCTTCAAACCCATCTGAGGCAGAAAGAACTTCATAGTTGAATTCATCCTCCTCAAGAGCCTGGACAATGGATTCTACAATTATCATGTCATCATCCACCACCAGAATCTTTTTTCTGTTGCCTTCCTCTTCCTGTGCCGGAATCGGGATCCCCTGATCCTTCATAAAAGCTTCCAGATCGCTTTTTTTAATCCTACGATGACCACCCACAGTCTTATATGCTTTGATGTGGCCGGCCTCCACCCAGTTGATTATGGTTTTCGACGACACGTTGCAATGTTTGCTTGCCGTGAAAACTGTTAAAGTATCTTCCATAATGCCTCCCTTGTTAGACTCATGAAATTCTACTTATTATAGTTATTCTATGTTTTATAGCTTGTCAAGTGTTTTTTTAAAAATATAATTCATTAAATAACTATAATAACTATACTAAGAATTAGAGAATGTGACTTGACGCATCTTTATCGCGAGCTTGAGCTGCTTACTATTTTTTTTATTATATTAAGATTTTATGATTATTATTTAGAACTATAGATATAATTAAGGACAATCTGATCTATCTCTTTATTTTCTTTCATTATTCTAATTTGGGCATTAATCTTTTCTATAACACCTAAATGTTTTCCTTTTGTAAAACCAATATGCCCTTCCATAATTTTTAAAGGCGTGGGCAAAATTTTAATTTCAGACCATATATTATATTGCCTTGCCACATGGATTCCAACAAGTTTATCACAGCAATAAGCATCTATTCTCCTACTTAGAAGTTTCTTGAAATTCGATAAATGGCTATTGGTTGATTCTCGAAAAAAGAGCGGGCTTTCATCGAAACCTTCTCCATAGGTATATCCGCGCATAACTCCTACTTTTAATCCTCTCAGATCTTCAATAGTGTTAAATTGGATATTAGAATCTTTTCTCACAAAAAAAACCAGGGGATTTTCAATTACGGGTTCAGAATAATCAAAATATGGTAATCTTTTTTTAATTTTATAAAAATTAAACAAGCCATCGATCTCACCGTGTTCTGCTCTTTCGTATGCCCGTTTAAATGGTAAGGGTTGTAACTTTAATGAGATATCTGCTCTTTCAAAAAGTGTTTTAACAATGGCCACCTGGATACCGGCTGGCTTGCCGTCTTTCTCGTATTCGTACGGGGGAAAATCTACATAGCCCAGAGTAACAGTCTCAGATTTTACATTAGCGGTAAAAAAAGGAATACTCAAAATAAGTATAAAAACTATAGGTTTAATCTTACTCATTTTAATCTTTGCACCTTAATCTTACAATTTTGCTGCCGCGCATTGACAGCGATTAAATCAAAAGCGGGATTCGGATAACAAAAGAGGTACCCTTTCCTTCTTTGCTGTCAACAATAATATCACCGCCATGTTCCTGAATAAAGCCATAACATACAGAAAGCCCCAGGCCAACGCCCTTTACGCTTTCTGTTTTGGTTGTAAAAAACGAATCAAAAATTTTCCCGACATGTTCCTGTTTTATGCCGACGCCTGAATCTGATACTGTAATACATAGACTTGAATTTTGAATTATTGTACTGACCGCAAGTTTGCCGCCATCCGGCATGGCATCCATTGCATTGGAAAATAAATTAATAAACACCTGTCGCAACTGATCTTTTGATGCAAGTATTTTACCGGGGTCATTGACCAGGGCTACTTTTAATTTAATACTGTTTTCTCTAAATCTTTTCTCGTACAGCATTAACAATTCATCCAGTATAATATTAATATCCAGTTCCGCTTTTTCCTCCTGGTCAGGTTTTGAAAAAGAGAGCATTTTCTTAAGCATATCAGCAAGCCTGACAGTCTCAGACAAAGACATGTCCAGCAATCTTCTTCTTTTATTCTGGGGAGATATTTCTGTTTTCATCAGCTCCAGAGTATTCATTATGCCAAATAAAGGATTATTTAGTTCATGGGCAATCTGGGAGGTCAGCCTTCCCATTGCAGCAAGCTTTTCAGACTGGAGCAGATGTTGTCTTGCTTCGCCCAGCTGGCGCTCAACTTTAAGGCGTTCTTTTAAATCCACAAAAATTGCAACTGTTGCGATTTCAACATCATTCTCATCATAAACAAGACCTGCTGAAAGATTCCCATCCATTTCCTCGCCACCATCTTTATGGAATTTAAGAGGATATGAGTTCAGCCTGCCTTCTCCCCCATAATCATTGCCTCTCATCATCTCCATTACTTTTATGGCAATCTCTCTTGAATAAATCTGCTGAATAGTCATTTTCCCCACCACATCAAAAGCAGTATAATCGAAAGTTTCCTCTGCCCCTCTATTCCAAAGCATGATTTTCCCTTTTAAATCCATTGCCATAATAGCATTAGGCGAGCATGAAATAATTTTATTAAGAAAGTCATGAGCCTCTCTAAGCTGATTTTCGATATTCTTACGTTGGGTTTGATCCACAACGATCCCTTCATATCCAAGAATCACTCCATTGGGATCATACCGGACATTACTGGTTAAA
>JAGLLQ010000654.1 GCA_023140455.1 Desulfobacteraceae bacterium
GTTTTGCTCTAATAACTCAAAAATTAGTGACATGTAAGCGTATGAAGGGAAGAAAAGAAAATAATTCCCTGTTTTCTGCTTGATAAATGATGTTAACAATCTTGCAATTTCTATTTTAGTATTTTCACGGTTTTTATAATAAGTAGAAATATTATCTGATATATAAATCTCAAGATTTTCCCTGGGGAATGGCGACGGCAGAACAAGATCATATGCCGAGTCTTTGCATCCGAATATTTCCTTAAAATAATTGACAGGGGTCATTGTTGCAGAAAAAAAAATAACCGAACTACATCTTTTTAAAGCCTCCCTCAATCTTGTTGATGGATTAATACAGAAAAGTTTATGTAAAAGGTCACTACCTGATTCCTCATAATATGTAATATAGCTTGAATCATAATTCTCTGAAATTTTTTTATAATTAATAACTTCAAAATATTGCTCAACCAGGCTCTCTTTAAAATCTGCTTCCTCATTAAGCACAAGCCATTCTTCTGATTCTTGTAAAAATTTTTTTAACAAAGGTAACAGGTCATCAGGCTCTTCTAATTCAGAATAAAAACCACCTGCTTTATCACAAAGCTTTCTTTTTTTAATAAACCATAAATTTATTTTCCCGAGACATGCATAAACTTTTGGCAATTTATCCTTGACAAGAGGTCCCAGGTTCATGAGTGCATTTTTCTTAAGAGAAGTCGAGAACATGTCCCTTGAGCGGTCTACCAGATTATGTGCTTCATCCACTAAAAAAGTATAAGCTTTATCATTATCCTCAAAAAATCTTTTAAGATAAACTCTGGGGTCAAAAGCGTAATTATAATCACAAATAATTATATCTGTAAAAAGCGATATGTCCAGGGATAGCTCAAAAGGGCAAACCCTATGTTTATGAGCTATTGTCTCAATTGCCTCTCTGTCAAAATCGTCGCTGGTAAAAACTGTCTGAAGGGCCCCTCCCAATCTGTCATAATATCCTTTTGCATATTCACACTCTTTGGCATTACAGGCACTCTCTTTTTCAAAACATATTTTATCCTTTGCTGTGAGTGTAATAGATTTAAGCTGTAATCCTTTTTCTCTTAGAATTGTAATTGCATTATTAGCAATGCTTTTTCCGGTAGTTCTTGCCGTAAGATAGAACATTTTTGCCGCATGTTCTTCTGCCATAGCTTTTAAAGCCGGAAAAATTGCAGCAATAGTTTTCCCGATTCCAGTAGGTGCCTGAACTATCAGCTTAGCTCTGTTTTTTATTGTTAAATATGTATCAACAGCCATTTTCCGCTGTCCCGGGCGATATGTTTCAAAAGGAAATTCAAGGGTTTTAATAGAATCATCCCGTTTTGCTTCCCACCTTGAAACTGAACCATTCCATTTAAGAAAATCACTAACCAGAGATAAAAAAAATGTTTTCAGTTCATCAATTTTGAACTCTTTAACTATTTCTTTAATCTCACCTGTTCCAAGATGATAATATGTAAGCTGTGAAAAAATTGTTTCAAGAGCATGTTCACGGGCATAAAAATAAGAATAGACTTTTACCTGCCCCCAGTGCCTGGGAGTCTCATTCTTGTCATAAGAAGATAACTCCCTGCGGGTTGTTTTTATTTCATCTACAATGACTTTTTCAGGATATTTGAAAACACCATCAATTCGTCCTTTGATTTCAAGTTCTACATGCTTTGTCTTCTCAATATGGGAAATTGTTAATTCTTTTGTATATTCCTTGGGTCTTGATTTTTGAATTTTAACATGTGCCCGGATACCTTCTGTTTGCCTCAAAGGGCCTATAAATGAACTTTCAAGATCCCCGGTGATTGTTACATGCATGATCAATGCTCTTACCGAAATGTGTATCTTTTTTCTCAAAAATTATAAAATCCATTTACATTTTAAAAATGTAAATATAGCATTGGATTAAGCGGTATGTAAATTAAATTTATATTGAGGAGTATTTAGTTGAATCTTTTAAGAAATCGAAGAGAAAAGCAGGATTTTTGGTCAAAATCTCTTATTGGCTTAAATGTATTTGTCTGGATACTGCTGTTAATCATCCTGCTTATTTTTCATAGAGTACAACCTGAATTTGAAACATTTTTTG
>JAGLLQ010000655.1 GCA_023140455.1 Desulfobacteraceae bacterium
ATTGCCTAACCCAAGGCAAATATCTGGGAGAAAATTTGATTAGTGTCAAACCCTTTTAAATGAATTGCACCTGATCTGCATGAAGCAACACAAAGACCGCATCCTTTACATAGTACAGGGTTGATTTCAGCTTTGTCCTTGCCCCATCCTTCTTTTGCAAAGTCGGCTGCATTATATGGACATATTGCTATACAGACACCGCACGCACTACAGGTTTGAAAATCTATAGCAGCAACAGTTCCACTGGTAAACAGGGTGTCTTTTTTAGCCAGAAGTGTCAAAGCTCTTGATGCCGATGCCTTTCCTTGGGTAATTGCTTCATCAAGGGGTTTAGGATAATGTCCTGAACCACAGAGGAAAACACCATCTGTGGCAAATTCAGCAGGTCCTAATTTTGCATGTTTCTCTACAAAAAAACCTTCATCATTTAAAGGAACTTTATAGAAATTGGCAAGCTTATCACTTTTCCTTGGTACAATAGCTGTTGCAAGAGTAACAATGTCAGCTTCAATCTCAACAGGAACATTGAGTACATGGTCAGTAATAGTTATTTTGACATGATCTTTGTCAGCTTTTACAACAGGCTTGTTCTCAACATCATATCTTATAAAAATAACTCCCATGTCCCGGGCTTTTTTATAAAGAAGCTCTTTTTCACCATAAGTCCTGATATCCCTGTATAGGATAAAAACATCAGTATCAGGTTTTCGTGTCTTTAGTTCAATGGCATTTTCAACTGAATGTGTACAGCATACTCTTGAACAATATGGACGATCAGGTTCTCTTGAGCCGACACATTGAATAAAGACAGCAGAATTAATTGTTTCAAGCTTTGAATCGTTCTGTTGAAACATTTTATCAAGATCAAGGCTTCCTATTATTCTGTCATCTTTACCATGGGAGTATTCATCGCTTTCATATGCTTTTGCACCTGTTGCAATTACGCTGATACCATATTCCAGTGAAAAATTTTCATCTTTATTTGAGAAGTCAGATTTGAAGTTGCCGACAAATCCATCAACGCTTTCAATCGTAGTGTCAAGGTGCACATGGATTTTATCATTGTTATTTATAGTCTTTAACATTTTCCCAAGTTCGACCTGGGCATCTTCTCCCTGAGCTGTCTTGTAAAGTTTTAAGGCTTCTCCGCCAAGCTCCGATTTTTTCTCAATTATATGTGTTTCATATCCTTGAGAAGCTAAACTTTGAGCCGCCGCCATACCTGCAACACCACCGCCGATAACAATGACTCTGTCATTAACACTGATTTTTTCTTCTTTTAATGGTTCTGAAAGCGCACTCTTTGCAACTGCCATCCTGACAAGGTCTTTCGCTTTTTCAGTAGCAGAGGCAGGGTCGTCCCCATGGACCCATGAATCCTGGTTTCGAATATTGGCCATTTCGAAGAGGTATCGGTTGAGACCGCAGGCCTGAATGGTCTCCTGAAAGAGGGGTTCATGGGTCTTTGGGGAGCAGGCCGCCACAACAATCCTGTTGAGCCTGTTTTCAGTGATGACCTCTTTAATCTTTTCCTGGGTATCCTGGGAGC
>JAGLLQ010000656.1 GCA_023140455.1 Desulfobacteraceae bacterium
ACCCTGAAAAATGTACAGGGTGCAGATTATGTGAATTGGTGTGTGCGGTCAAACATGACGGGTCTTCCAACCCGGCCAGAAGCCGTATTAGAGTAATGAAATGGGAAATGGAAGGAATGTACATTCCAATATCTTGTCAGCAATGTCAGGATGCTCCATGCCAGAATGCATGTCCGGTTGGTGCAATTTCCCGTAATGATGAACTTAACGTTGTGGAAGTAGATCAGGATAAATGTATAGGCTGCCGTACCTGCGTAGCTGTTTGTCCATTTGGAGCCATGAGTTTCAATACCGTTGATCGTAAAGTCTTTAAATGCGATCTTTGTGATGGAGATCCACAATGTGTCAGATTTTGCGAAGTAGAATGCGTAGAATATTTAGATGCTGGTGATGTAAGTATTGCTAAAAAACTGGAGGCCGCTGCCAAACTTAAAGCTGCCAACCAGAAAGCAGTGCAAGTGAATTCCGGTAATTAGTTTATCTTATAGTTGAATTATTTTAGTGCATGTTTTAGTTTAATTACTAAAACATGCACTTTTTTTTATTTTTGTAAAAACTAATCAATTAACTTATGAATTCCAATAAAAAAAAATTTGCAATCATTTCAGGATATTTTGCAGATGAAACATATGGACTGCTGGGTCCACAAATGGCAGCTTCAATTATTAAGGAAAACTCCTGTTATGATTGTATAGTTATTGCTATTACAAACGAATACAATAAGCTTGATCTAAAGACTGCTCTTAGAAATTATTTTAATAACAATGCTTCGGAAACTATTAAACCAATTGTAGCTTTTTCCACACTTGGAGGTAGAATTGATCTTATTGAGTTTGCTAAAGAATTAAAAGCAGAAGGTGCAATCACTATATTAGCTGGCCCTCAGGCTGGTGTGGACTTTAAAGGTGAACCTGAAACAAACAGTTTCCCGCACAGGTTTAAGGGTTTTTCAGATCATTTTACTTTTGCAGTTCAGGGACCTGCTGAACAGATCATCCCGTTTTTAAATTCAGATATTGATACTATCAATTTTAATTATCCTGGATTTGTGTATAAGGGCAGATCAGGAGAGATTATTTCCAATCCGCCTCTGCCATTCACCAGTGAGAATCTCTCCAAGATTTTCTGGAATAATATTGTTACTTTAAAAAACTCAAAACTGATTCCGCTAAGAATCACGTCAGCCCAATTATTGCAGCAAATTGGATGTCCGCATGCATCAGTCTCAAAAAGGGTAGATATTGATATTCCCGAAGTATTATCAAACAAAAGTTCTTCTATTGAGATTGAACAAAAAGGCTGCAGTTTCTGTGATGTTGCTATAGATAAAGGCTACTTGGGTAATTTAAAAAATGATGCCATTATAGAACAATTAAAACAGCTGCCGGAATTAAAAAATTCAAAAAAAATACCTTTTGAACTTATTAATGAGAACCCAATTCCAAAGTTAGGTTCATTACTGAAGCTTGCTGAATCTTTAGATATAAAACTAACTCAGATCAACCTGACTTTAAGAGCAGATTATCTTATCAAAAATATTGATAAATTTAAAACAATTCTAAATCTTGCTCAGAAAAATAAAATTTTAATCCTTGTTTCTTCAATCGGTTTTGAATCATTTGATAATACAATTCTTAAAAACCTGAACAAAGGAGTAACTGCTGAAACTAACATCAATGCAGTTAAAAAATTAAGATTACTTCAATATGAATTCCAAAAAACGCTTTATTATAAAAGAGAAGACGGAGCTAATCATGGTTTTATCCACCCTACTCCGTGGGATAATGCTAACACGCAACACAACATCAATACACTGGTTTCACGATATAATCTGGCGCAGGACATACTTCCCAACCACAGCACACCCTTAATTATCCATCATGCTTCTGCACTTGCTGACTGGGCAAGGCAAATCGAATTGAAATATAAAATAAAATTCAGTCGACACGGCTCTACAATTGGGTGGTGGGAAATAGATGGAAAAATCATCATTTAACTTGTGAATTACCTTGACTTGTATTCTTAGTATTATATAGTAGCATTACTTTATTTGTTTATGAAATCAAGATGTTTCATCGTATTATTTAAAGATTTCATAAAATATTTTTTGAGTCTTTTTGCTTATTAATTTTTTTAAGGGAGAAAAAAATGAAATCATGTAAAATTTTGACTATTGCAGCCATTGCAGCCCTTTTCTGTATGCTCGCAGTGTCAGTCCAGGCTAAGACATTTGTTTATTGTTCAGAAGGCAGCCCTGAAGGGTTTACTCCTGCACTTTACACATCAGGAACTACTTTTGATGCCTCATCCAGACAAATTTATGACAAGCTGTCCATGTTTGAACGTGGTGGAACAAAAATCGTTCCTGGTCTTGCAACATCATGGGATGTAT
>JAGLLQ010000657.1 GCA_023140455.1 Desulfobacteraceae bacterium
GATAGATATCAAAAAGCACACCTATGATCATTTTAACTTCATTATAAACTTGATCTTCAGATTCGCTCATTGCTTCTGTTTTTCTGATCAGGCCAAAAGAACAAAGTTTATAAAGAATATTGACAACCGAGCTTTCATTATTTCTGGAAAATTGAATAAGTTGATCAATATTCCGTGTTCCATCAACAAGGTAAAATATAAACTGATAGTTTGCATCAAGTTTTTTTAGTGAGATGTCTTTGTCTTTTTCGCTGCTAAGAACAGGTTCGAAGATTACTTTGTTACTAGGGATTTCTTTTCTAAAATCATCAAAATTAAAACCTCGGTGTATTGCAATCCAGGCAAGTTTTACAGGTGAATATTCAACAGGAGATGATTCTTTGACATCCATTTCTTTAAAAAAAAACTGCCCTTTTTCCCAGAACATAGAGTCACTGAAACGCTCTTCTATCTGCAATGAAAGGAGCTCTGTCAATGTTTTCTCTTTTATATATTTTTTTTCAACAAGCCAGGTCCCAAGTCTTTGTTTTTTTATTTTTAATTCTTCCAGTTGGATATTCAGTTGTTTCTGGGTAAGTATCTTTCTGCGAATAATGTATTCACCAATTCGGTTTTTCTTTTCTGCCGCAGCAATCCTGATAATGTTACCTTCTTTAAAAACATATTTTCTTTCTTTATCACTGGATTTTAATATACTGACGCCTGATAATTTTTGCATGGAGATTGAATATAACATAAATAGAAATGGAATTTCTTCAAAATCACCTCTGAAAGCAACTTTACCTTTAATTCTTTGAAGAAATACAGGTTCAGAGTAGCGGAGTACTCCCGCTGCTGCAAGCTCTTCAATGGATCTTCTATAATTAAATTTTTGGTAAAACTCAGTACCTTTTTCAAGATATGCAAAGAAGTCGTTTTGAGGGAAGTCGTCGCGTGTGAGTTTTTGAAAATCGCTAGTTTTCATAAACATGCCTTTAAATTTTTATTATATATTACAACCCAAAGAGATCTTTTTAGAAAATCAACTTGTATAATTTTCTAAAAAGATCATCATTGTCTATTTAATGAAATAAGCTATTAATTACTAAATTTTTATCTCCTATTATTAATTTTTTAACAATAACTTGTCAAGAGATAATTTTAAAGGTTCTCAAAAACCTCATCGGGGATATCAGCGTTTGAATAGAACTTCTGGACATCATCACAATCGTCAAGGGCATCCATAAATTTGCACATTTTTTCAGCATCTTCTCCTTCAAGACCTACTAAATCCTGAGGGATCATAGTAATTTCAGCAAATTCATATTTAATTGAGGCATTGTCAATTGCTTCTTTTACAGCTTCAAAATCATTAGGATCGGTTATTACATCAAAGGATTTACCTTCATCTTTAATGTCTTCAGCTCCTGCTTCAAGAGCTATCTCCATCAATATTTCTTCATCAGTTTCAGATTTACTTATAGTAAAAAGTCCCTTTTTATCAAACATCCAGGCTACACAGCCATCAGTTCCAACATTTCCGCCAGCTTTACCGAAAATATAACGTACATCAGCAA
>JAGLLQ010000658.1 GCA_023140455.1 Desulfobacteraceae bacterium
TCTGAATCCTGATCAAAATATTTGTACCCTGCAGGATAAGCAAAAGGTTGGTATTTTCCAGTTGAAAGAGTCAGGTAAAACGAATCTCCAGGCTCATTGCAAAACCAGCCCGGACCATTGTTGCATAAAACAGTGTTATCAGGAAAATATGTTTTCCCGACTCCTTCAACAAGAATAAGAGCAATTTTCTGATGATCATTAAGACCTGCCAGAATCAGGTCTTTTATATCTCTTAAATTATCAATTGGATCATCGATATTGCCCAGGAGGGTATAAATTGGAACTTTGAAATTATTACCCGGGATATTTACAGGTTTTCGTAAAGTATTTCCCATGGTTTTAAAACCATAGCCTTCTTTTGCCATAATCAGAAAATCCGGCATGAGTTCTTCTTCATGGTATATTTCAATATCCGGCTCTTCTGATTTAAAAAGATTAATCCATTCGTCTTTTGTGGCAATATGTTCAATATCTTCAAGGGAATTTAAAAATTCTAAGTCTTTTTTACTGGGAGCATGAAGCCCACAATATCGGGCAGACCAGTTGGAGGAAATGGCAAGAGCATCAAGACCTGAAAGATTTATTTCACCTTTCAGGGGAATCATATTGCCTGTGCCGACAATGACAGGAGTATAGCCTGATTTTTCAATAAAATCATGAACCTCTGTCATTACAGATGTAAATAATTTATCCTGAGCCTCTTGGGAATGATCAAAATGACGATGGGCAAAAAACTGCTGAGCATAGCTTAAACAGACCAGATTAGGATCATATTGTTCAATCAGGTCAAGGGCAGTCTTAGTCACCCACTGATTTGCTTTTTCATCAATATCTCCCGGATATGGATTGTCCTTAAGCACCTTACTTATCATAGAAACAAGTGGTCCATTGTCATTCCTTTTGTGACCGGTTTCAAGGTCAAATTTATTCTGCCATTCTCTTGCATCAATAAGTGCAAGGCTCATTTATGCCACCTCCTTTGATTCTTGCCTTTTAGCATCCCAGGCAACTTTGGTACCCAGAATAGCGATTTTTGCTCCGCATTTTGGACAAGTATTGTCAGGTGCCAGAAATTCATCCAATCTATCCCCGGAGCAGCCCAGGCTGAATCGCTTGATAATTTTTGTATTACAATCAGGACAAAGAGTGTTAACCCAGTCAGAACCAACAAAATTATGAAAATAAATATAAGGCAACAGTTTTCTTGAAGATTCAAGCACTGAATTGATCTTTTTAATATCAGGATATTCAAATTCCTTCATATTATGTTCCGGCAACAGCCTGAACACATGCCAGGGAATTTCCGGGTTTATTCCATGGATAAATCTTGCAATATCATCTAACTCATGATCATTGACATTTTCAATAACCGGAGATGCTATTTCCACATGGCATCTTTCTGCAAAGGTTTTAATATTGCGCAGAATAGGGTCAATGCTTTTAATGCCCACATATTTTCTGTAAAATTCATTGGAAAATCCCTTGAGTCCCACGTGGACAAACGAGAAAATATCTGTAAGCAAGTTAGTGGATTCTTCTGTACTGTACCCGTTGGTGAGGCAGCCCATGGGGATATCAGCTTTTTTTTCATACTCTTTCACTTTTAAAAGGCTAGGCAGAGATACGGTCGGCTCATTAACATTAAATACAATATTATGACATCCAAGTTTTTGAGCCATCTCTACAAATTTTTTTGGTTTAAATTCATACATCACTGTCTGAACATTGGCAGGGTCCTGGCAGGCAATAAATCCGTTGGAGCAATATTTGCATCGGAAATTACATCCTGCAGAACCGATAATCATGGATCTTGACCCAGGATAAGCGTGATAAAATGGGACAGATTCTATACGGGAAGCAAAATAAGTACACCACCTGTCAGGATATTTTTCAACTGCATATCCACCCCGGTCCTCATACATTCCGCAAAAGCTT
>JAGLLQ010000659.1 GCA_023140455.1 Desulfobacteraceae bacterium
AAGGCTGTCAGCAAAATCACCTGTTGAATAATTACTCATTCCATAGAAAAGTTCAGTACCCTTTTTAGAAGGCCCAAATGATCTTAACCCTCCGTTCTGACCTAATTGAGGTATGTTTTGATTCATTCTGTCAACAAATGTTTTTGCAATGACAAATTTTTTGTTGCCTGCATAGCTACTAGACATGGAACTTGAAGCATCAAAAATTACTAAAAAATTATCAACCTTTGATGCGTAGTTGTCTGAATCAAAATTGGTTGGTGAAAAAGATGGTAAAGGTTTTGCCGGGCCAGATGCAATGCAGCCTGATAAAAAAAGGATTGGTATAATACTTGTGAGTACAAAAAATTTAACTATAAGTTTGTGTGTCATGTTTCCTCCTGTTGGTTAAAATTACTTGGTAGTATGTCTTATAGTTTATTATATGATGATTAAGATGAAATCAATCTTTTTTGACGAATTTTGGCAAATATAGTTACAAAATTTGATAAAGTAGCCAATGATATTATAAACTTGCATTTTTAAATAACTGTGTTAGTTTGTGCCGCAAAGGTTTACAGAGCGTTGGCGCATAATTTGCATATGCCATTATTATAAATATGTAAATAATAAAGAATGTTATGACAGAACAGGGAAAGATGGCAAAACAAGAACATATAGTAAAAAAAACATGGAAAAAACCTGAGCTTCAGGTGCTTTCCAGAGGTGAAAGTGAAGAGAATGTTCTTGCTGGTTGTAAAGCCAGTTTGCTTGGAGATTGGGGCCCACAGGGATCAGGTAGGTGTAATTGGGTATATGCCTGCCAGGAAAGCACCTGGTCTTAATTAATCATCCAGTACCTGAAACAAGAGCTTGTTTTTTAAACCATTTTTCATATTGACCTTGTTTCTGCATTAACACATCATGACTTCCTTGCTCAATAATAGTTCCATTTTCTAAAACTAATATTCTATCAGCCATTTTAACAGTGGAAAATCTATGACTGATAAGCAATGCGCTTTTCCCTTTAAGCAGCTTTCTAAAATTATTGAAAATTTCATACTCGCTTTCTGCATCAAGAGAACTTGCAGGTTCATCAAGAATAATAAGCTGAGCATCTCTCATAAATGCCCTTGCAAGAGCGATTTTCTGCCATTGCCCCTGACTAAGCTCTTCTCCATCTCGAAACATTTTCCCAAGAACGGTCTCAAATCCTTTGGGAAGTTTTTCAATAACTCTTTTTGCATCAGCATTTTTAGCAGCGACTTTAATCTTATCACTTTCAAAGGGAACAGCTATATCACCTATCCATATATTTTCCCGTGCAGAAAAATGATATTTTGCATAATCCTGGAACATAACTCCGATCATGTCTCTTAAATCAGATACTGCAAATTGTCTTATATCTGTGTTGTCAATACTGATTGCACCTGAATCAGGATCATATAGCCTGCATAGAAGTTTGGTAAGAGTTGATTTGCCGGCACCGTTTTCTCCCACTAAAGCAACAATTTCACCCGGATTAATGGAAAAATTAATATTAGCAAGTACAGATTTTTCTGACATTGGATATTTAAAACTTACATCTTTAAAAGCTACACCATGCATCATTGTTTCAGGTACTTTAACAGGCTTATCAGGACTTGCAATTTTAATTTTTAGATCAATGAATTCATAGAAGTTGGATATGAAAAGATTATCATTGTACAGCCCTGCAACTCCTGTGAGCAGATTGCGGAAAAATTCCAATCCTCGTTGAAATGCCTGATAATACATTACAAGATCACCAAGTGAAATCATGCCGTGTACTGCTCTGAAAATTATTAATCCCAAAGCACCAAACATTGCAACAATAGAACATATCTGTGCTAAAACATCTGCAATGGATCGTTTTTTTATTAACTCAAGCTTTTCTCCCCGTAATGTCTGTCTGATCTTAGAAAATCTTTTAGTAAACAGATCGCCAAGCCCAAACAGTCTAAGCTCTTTTGCATGCAGACTGCCGGTGATAAGCCAGTTTAAATACCCACCTTTCCTTTCAGTCTGGGTTCTCTCACGTTGCCAGTTAAACATTATACCGGAATATTTTATTTGTATAACAACGCCCGGGATCACAGCACCAATTAGAAATAAAGGGACAGCCCAGTGAAATGATATTAACAGCCCTGTTATTGCCAACAGAGAGACTGAGTTTTGAATCAGCCGGATAAACCCGTTAACTACACTTGTAGGTCGAAAAGGCCCTTCTACCTGTGCCCTGTGAAGAGTATCAAAGTATGCAGGGTTTTCATAAAATTCAAGGTCAGCAGAAACAGATTTCTTATGGAGCAGCCTATATACATAGTCTGATACTTTGATAGAGAGTTTCTCTTTAAAATAACTTGAGGTTTGCTGGCATACAGCACTTAAAATTCCAATACCTGCTGCAATGCCAGTTAATATAAAAATATATGATAGATTAGCATCCCCCGGAGAAGAGATAGCTTCGGTCGTCGCATCAATAATTAGTTTAATCAGATAAAGTGATGCTAAAGGGAGAACACCTAAGACAATAACAAATAGAGAGGATATTATTACAGAGCCCGGTGCAGCCTGCCAGACAAAAGCTAATGTACGATGCAGCCGCAGCGAGGTTAAAATTTTTTCTTTTGTTGTTTTAAATTGATTTAAAATAGTCCATACCTCGACGTATTGTAATTCCTTTATCTATTCTTTCATGTTTCAAGCGCATCACTAACTGCATAGCAGGGATGCCATATTTTTTACTGAAATTTATCATCGCTCTGGCTGGCTTTGTTTTTGATCGCTTGACCTCTATCAGCTGAATAGGCTTGTTATTCTGTGTGATACAGAAATCAACCTCAGCTCCGTTTCTTGTTCTGATATAATGCAGAGAAACGTCTTTACCTAAAAGGTCAACCTGACCATAAACATGCTTAAGGAGACAAACAGCAGTCATGTTTTCAAACCTGGCACCTTCATCTTCTGTTACCATACCGGTGTCAAAAAAATATATTTTCGGTGTTTTTAATA
>JAGLLQ010000066.1 GCA_023140455.1 Desulfobacteraceae bacterium
GCTTTATCAAGCATTGAGCTGATGTTTGATGTGATGATGTCTCTAAATCTTGTAAAAATACCCATTTTAATTCTCCTTTTTAATAATAATATATTTTTTATATTTTGCATTCATATTGTTGATATAGCATTTAGTGTGCCAGGCTCATGAAATTATTAATTATGTTGTTATTTCAAGAACTTATCTTGATTGACTTAGAGGTTGTCTTGTGGTAATATTTACTAAAATATGGGTAATTTGGCCTATAATGTGTTTGATCAACGATAATGTTTTGTCTTTAGGAGGGTGATGTGGGGTTTTCTGAAGAAGATCAAGATAGTGGTGAAAACATTTCAATGTCAGAAGCTATAGGTCAATCTGAAGCATTTCTGGAATTTCAGGAACAGGTTTCTAAAGTTGCTCCTATTGATCGACCTGTTTTGATTTTAGGTGAACGTGGAACAGGGAAAGAGCTTGCTGCAACAAGAATACATTTTTTATCAAAGAGATGGCAGAAACCTTTTATAACATTGAATTGTTCAGCATTAACTCCAACATTAATTGGCTCAGAATTATTTGGGCATGAAAAAGGTGCATTCACTGGTGCCTTGGCAAATCGCCCTGGAAGATTTGAGAAAGCATCTGATGGGACTTTATTTTTGGATGAAATCGGCACAATACCAATAGAAGTTCAGGAAAAGATACTGCGTGTAGTTGAGTATAAGAGTTTCGAAAGAGTTGGAGGTTCGACATCCATGAGTGTAGATGTCAGAATTGTTGGTGCTGCAAATGTTAATTTAGCACTGCTTGCAAAAACTGAAAAGTTTAAACAGGATTTATTGGATAGATTATCATTTGAAGTAATCTATGTGCCTCCACTACGTGATCGAAAAGAAGATATACTTGTTCTATCAAATCACTTTGCACATAGAATGGCATTTGAATTGGGTCGTTCAGATATGCCACAGTTTACACGATCTGCTATTAATGCCCTTGAAGAGTATTCATGGCCGGGGAATGTTAGAGAATTGAAAAACGTTATTGAACGTGCTGTATATAAGTCAGAAAGCCAAAAAATCAGTGAAATTATTTTTGATCCTTTTGTTTCCCCATATGCAAAATATTTAGAACCTGCGCCTCTTTCAAATATAAGTTCATCTGAGTTTGATGAAAAGGTTGATCATAATAAGCTTTCAGACAGTACTGAGTTTAGCGAGTCCATACTTAAAAAATCATTTAAGGATGCTGTCAGAGAACTTGAACTTAACATGCTGACAAATGCGTTAAAGAAAAGTCAGTATAATCAGAAAAAAGCAGCAAAGTTATTAGAGCTCACATATGATCAGTTTCGAGGGTTGAAAAGAAAATATTATAGCGAGTTATAATTATATTTTTGTCAGAGTAATCCTGTCCCTTTTTAAAACAAAGGGACAGGTATTAAACCTTGTTACTTTAAACCAACATATATTTTTACTTCTTCGGTTGCCACGTCATAGACTTCAAAATCTGTTTTATAGTTTCTGTCAAGTGTACGCTGCCAGACAAATTGCCATACATTAATCACTTTATCTTTATTTGCAGCAGTGAATACTGCATATTTGCCGGCAGGAATTGTTACAGATGCATGATTAACTTCGTCAGTGCTGATATCTTTAACCTGCGCGCCCAAAAGAAAGGTATATTTACCGTTTTCGTCACTTTCATATTCAGTATAGATTGCATACATTTTTGTAGAAGGCATTTTGTTTTCAATGGTTTCTATTGTATTCTCATTAAAAAACTGTCCCCAGAGTTGCGGAATAAGAGCCATACCTTCTTTATTATCTGTGATTGTTTTGATACCCACAATTTTCATTTTACTGATTTGCTCAATCGTGTATTCCATTGTTTCTCCTTAATAATGATTGTATAAGCTTAATTGCTTGCACAGATAATATAATATTAAGGCAGTTCAATTCTTGACATTTTGTCTCATGATTGAATTAAAAAATTAGTATTCTTTAATGATTTTTAAAGGGATATAAATATCAACTTCAGAGTAATCGTCTGACTTAAAGGTATTATCATATAGCTCAAAATCAATACCTTTATTCCTTTCATATTTTGAATTGGGCAGCCAGTTGCCATAGATATAATGCCATGTGTTGATCAGTGCGTCAGGCATTTTACCCTTTGCTGTAAAAACAGCATAATTACCTGGTGCAATAATATTTTTATACATATCCGGAGGGATTTTCTTTGGATTGTTAATCTCATAACATATTGCAAAAGTAAAATTATTGTGGAAATCAAGATCTGAGTAAATGCCATAATATTGATCATAGTTAACGATATCAGGGATTTTTTCATAAAGCTTATTTGTAAAAAAAGTATCCCATAAATCCGGAATATCTTTAGCTATTTTATTATCCTCAAGGGAGGTATGAATACTAAACCCTGCAACAATAAATTTTGTGAATGTAACAAATCTTGTTTCTATTGAATCATCATGGTAAAGACCTTTGTATCTTTTGTCATAGATATTTATTTTTTCAAATAAGACATGTTCTTTTTTTGTTTTTCTAAATTGCAAAGGATTCATGCCATAGGCTTTATTAAAGGCTCTGGTGAATGTTTCATGGGTGTTGTATTGAAATTTAAGTGCTATATCAAGAACGTTGGAGCTGGTACATAGAAGTTCATGAGCCGCCACAGACATCCGTCTTTTGCGTATGTATTCTTTGATTGTAAAACCTGTCATAAACGCAAATATTCTGTGAAAGTGGGATAAAGAACTGTATGCCTGTTTTGAAACCTCAGTAAGAGAGATTTTATCGCAAAGATTGCCCTCAATAAAATCTATTGATTTTTGGATTCTTAAATAATAGTCCATCTATGCCTATTCTCTAATAAATTATGCTTAACACTGAAAAGATAGCCCAAATATCTGCTAAAATCCATATGAAATGTCTGCGGCTATATTTTTATTTACAAGCTTGATTGATTATACTATTGTTTCAGCTTTGTTGTTTGCATTATTAATTACTAAATACATGGGAACACAATATGCTGGTCATCCCTTTGACAGAAAAAAT
>JAGLLQ010000660.1 GCA_023140455.1 Desulfobacteraceae bacterium
TCCGGTATTGATAACCCCCAGGCAGTCACCGGAGGAATTGCCAAAGCACTTATTACCACGGCCGCAGGCCTTACCATAGCCATCATAACAGTCTTTCCGTACAACTATTTTAATTCACGCATTGAAAGAGCTGTCAAAATAATTGAAAAATATACAACAAGCTTTGAGATTGCCCGTGAAGCAAAAATCACGGACAACAGGAGCAAACAATGAAAATCAATCTCCCGCCTGTTAAAAAACCAAGAATTGAAATGCTTCCTTTGATGGATATTGTATTTCTTTTACTTGTTGTCTTTATATACTCAATGCTTTCAATGTCAGTCCATCATGGGATGCCTGTAACATTACCTGTTTCCTCTGTTACAAAACCTGAAAAAAGCTTTATACTCTCAGTCACCATAAAGAGTAATGATTTAATCTATGTTGACCACAAAATTACAGCACTTGAAAATCTTGCAAATGTTTTAAAACAAAAATCAAAAGATCAGGAGAACCCGGGAGTTCTTCTTTTTGCAGAAAAAAGTATTCCTTATCAAAGGCTTTTTCAAGTCCTTGACCAGATAAAAATTGCCGGGTTGTCAAAAATCTCTTTACAGGCAGAGCCTGAAGCGCATTTGCCGGAACAGCTATCAAAACAATCTTCAAAGGTTAAGTCTTGATAATGAAACGAATTTTATTATCAGGCACAATTGCCCTATGTTTGCATATTGCTTTCTTTATATCTTTACCAATGTTATTACAAAAAAATCATCAACCTGCCCAACCCGAAATACAGTCAGTTATGGTAACCATGTCATACCGGCCTTTAAAACCTAAAAAAGAACAACACACACAAAAGCCTGTTAAAAAAATTGTGCAAAAAAAGCAAACCACCAAACAGCAACCGAAACAAAACCCAGAACCCAGAAAACCTGAATTAACTCAGATGAAAAATAATAAATCAGCGCCCGAACTTAAACCTGAGACTGATCTGTTACAAAAATCTGAGATAGAACAAAACCCGGCTGTTATGCAACCAGAGATACCACGAAACTCAGACCTGCCTATCAAAGACAATTCATACAAAAATAATAACTTATTAATAACAGCAAGGCCTTATTACAAAAAAAATCCTTTACCACATTATCCACTCAAGGCCAAAAGGCGAAGATATGAAGGCACAGTTGAATTAATGGTTGAAGTATCAAAAGAAGGAGAAGTTATTAATTTGTGGATTTTTAAATCAAGCGACTATAAATCGCTTGATAATCAGGCTGTCAAAACTGTAAAAAAATGGCTCTTTGAACCAGCAAAAAAAAATGGAAAACCTGAAAAAATGTGGGTTAAAATTCCTGTTAAGTTTGAACTGAAATGAATTAATTGATTATATCTATTTTATAATCATCAGGTCCGGAACCAGGCTTTCTATCCCTCACTTCTTTAACTTGAACATTTCTCAGTTCCTCATCAAGCACTTTTCTGGAGTATTCCCCCTGGATTATTGTTTTTGCCATTATAGCTCCGGTAGCTGCCACTACAGGCTTCCCTGGATTATTCTTCACCCATTTAACAAGGCTTTCTCTTTCAAATTCCAGGTTCTTAATTTTTAATTTTTGTTTCCCAATTTTCTGACCCAATTCCTTGCTTTGTTTTTCTATCTCTTTACTTGTTTGAAAGTAAATTTTAAGCTTTTCTTCAGATAATTTTATATCTGCCTGAAGCTGACTAAATTTTTCTTTTATGGCCTTTGGATATTCTATTTTTTCACGCGTGACCTTCAGGTTATCACTTGTCTTTAAAGCATCTATTTTAGTAACAATCTTTTCCTTTAATGTTTGAGAAGTTTCCTGAAGCTGACTATATTTGCTAATCCCTTCCTGGATCTTTTCATTTTCCTCTTTCTTATTCTCCTGCTCTATAACCATCTGCTCTAGTACTTTGTTAAACTCATCTATAGAGATTTTATTTTCTAATAATTCCTGTTCCGTAAATATATCATATCCAACCTTAATAATACTTGGCTTCCCTTTTTCAGTCCCAATATCTCTTGCAAATATACCCATTTTTGATGTAATTTCAGAAGAAATAATTTTCCCGTTAACAACAGAACATTTGCCTCGATTCTCTATTCTTGCATCAATTATTTCATTATCAACCGTTACATCTCCTTTGCAAACAATATGTGATTTATGAATAAATTTTGCAAAAATATTTCCTTTGACAAATATTTCCTCGCTGGTAATTCCCCCTGCAATTTTCGCATCGCCCTGTGCTTCAATAATTCCATCATCAATACTGAGAACTTTGATATTCTTACCTTTGACTTTAAAACCACTTTTAATACAGCCATTAATATTAATATCTCCCTCATAATCAATATGACCTGTTTCGTAATCAACATCACCATCAATCATATACTCTTCTTCCACGCCAACCGCATGAGAAGATGTGAGTTTTGGATGCCCCTTAACGGAAGCTAATATCTGCAAAGCATTTGGAGATAATTTTACTCCTTTACTTATTCTTATCTTGATATCATTTGCAGGTTTTGCAACTATAGTTTCTCCAT
>JAGLLQ010000661.1 GCA_023140455.1 Desulfobacteraceae bacterium
TATTTTAATTATGATTAGACATCTAACTCTCAGATCAAAAATTTTCTTTATTTTCATGGTCATGGCTGCAATTACTGTGGCAGGTGGAATAATAATGCTTTGGTACACATACAAAATTGATAATATGCTTGTTACCATGATCCAAAAGGAGGTTGTTTTATATAAGGCTGCCCAGGAGATGGAGCTTGCCCTTGCAAACCAGAAAGGCTTTTTAACCTATTATTTTGTTGATGGTAATGATAAATGGCTGGAATCCCTTGGAAGATATCGTGAAATATTCAGAAAGAGCCTGGACAAGGCATATTCTTTACAGCTTAACGAGCAACAGCAAGAGCATCTTACAAAGATATCTTTAGGATATAAAAAATATATTATAGCAAAGGACAATGCCATTGAAAATTATAAACACAATAGAAGAGATGGTGATCTTTCAATCATACATGGAGAGCAGAGAAGTGTATTTTTTAATCTGTTAAAACTTTGCAGAAATTTCAGCCTGAATCAGTGGATGGTGATGCAGGAAACTGAACATGAAAATAATATACGTTCTGCTAATTTAAGAATGGTTACATTTGGAGCTATCTTTTTTTTCGTCATTTTATGTGGTCTTCTTCTTTTTATTCTATATAAACAGATACTTGAGCCCATAAGAGGACTTGCCATTGAAACAGGGAGTTCTCCTAAGGCAAGCTCAAGAGATGAGGTTGTATCTCTAAGCCTGTCCCTTAAGGGGATGATGAAAGATTTTGATGATACCCATGATGAATTAGCAAGAAATCGTGAATCGCTTGTGCAGGCTGAAAGAATGGCAATGGTGGGAGAGATGGCAGCAGGGGTTGCTCATACAATCAGAAACCCATTTACTTCCATTAAGATGAGAATGTTCTCTTTAAGTCGTTCTCTTGAGCTTTCAGAGATACAGAATGAAGACCTCCAGGTTATTTCAGATGAAATTGCAAGGATAGATAAAATTGTACAAAGCTTTCTTGAATTTGCACGCCCTCCGAAACTCAGCATGAAACAGAGCAATATAAGCACAATTATCAATTCTGTACTTACTCTGCTTGAGTATAGATTAGAAGAACATAATGTTGATATTATCTTTGACTCTCAGCCTGAATTGCCTGATGTGGAGGTTGACCCTGACAGAATAAAAGAAGCTCTGGTAAATATTATTATAAATGCTTGTGAATCTATGGAAAACAGTGGCAGGATAATTATTTCTGAAACCAGAGAGTATGATCCGACTATGGGAGATATCTTATCTGTCAGTATTGTGGATAGTGGACCTGGAATACCTGACAATATTATAAAAAAAATTACAAATCCGTTTTTTACCACCAAAGAAGAAGGATCCGGACTTGGTTTGAGTATTGTTGCAAGGATTGTAAAGGAGCATAATGGGATTTTATCAGTCCATTCTGATCCAGAGAATAATACCAAGTTTATAATTCAACTACCTGTTAAAGGGACAAATAATGAGTCTTATACTGATAATTGATGATGACAAGCAATTGAGCTTGAGCTTTACAAAAATTCTTACCCAGGATGGTTATGATATTGCAACTGCTTATCTGGGCAAAGAAGGGATTGAAAAAACGTCAGAATTAAAACCTGATCTTGTCATACTTGACATACGTCTTCCTGATATGAGCGGTATAGATGTTTTTGACGTTATCCATGATCTGTTTCCAAAGCTTCCTGTGATTATAGTTACAGCGTTTGGTACAACAGAAACTGCAATTGGAGCTATTAAAAAGGGTGCCTATGATTATATATATAAACCTTTTGATGTGTCTGAAATGTTAGTGTTGATAAAAAAAGGGCTTGAGGCAGGTCGTTACATGTCTTCTCCTGTTAATGTCAATCCTGAATTTGTGGATATGGATTCCAACAGAGGTGAAGCCCTTGTAGGTACAAGCAGCCAGATGCTTGATGTTTATAAATCAATTGGGAAAGTTGCGTCAACCGATGCCACAGTTTTAATAAGGGGAGAGTCAGGGACAGGTAAAGAACTTTG
>JAGLLQ010000662.1 GCA_023140455.1 Desulfobacteraceae bacterium
ATGATTTTAAAGAAATATATCTTTTCACTAAAAAGCTTGGTATTAAAGTCATTCTGTTTACCAACGCTACTCTAATCGATAAAGAACTTATTGAGCTTTTTAAAAAATATCCTCCAAAAGAAAAAATCGAAATAACTCTGTATGGTCTTTCTAAAGAGAAATATGAAAAAATAACTAGGAAGCCCGGAACTTATAAAAAGGCAATGAATGGAACAAACCTGCTTTTGGATGCAGATATCCCTTTTATTATTAAAAGTGTCTATATCACAGGAAAACAGGAAGAGATTGAAGAATTTGAGGAGTTCTCCAAGTTAATACCATACATGGATCATAACCCCGGATTTTCAATGAATTTTGATTTACGGGCAAGAAGAGACTCTACAAAGAGAAATGATTTTATCAAGTCTTTGAGAACAAGCCCTGAACAAACCATAAAAATCATTTCAAGAAAAAAACAAGAATATAAAGATGGTATGAAAGAGTTTGCTGCAAAATTTATGCGACCTTGCAAAGATGCTATTTTTTCATGCGGCTGCGGTAAAGGGGGATCAATTGATGCCTATGGATATCTCCAGCCCTGTCTTTTAATGAGGCATCCTGATACTGTTTATGATCTGAAAAACGGATCTTTTCAAGATGCTTTCCACTCTTTTTTTAAAAACTTAAGAAAACTAAAATCCACTAATCCTGAATATTTAAAAAAATGTTCGAAATGTTTTTTAAATGGTCTTTGTGAACACTGCTCTGCGAAGTCATGGATGGAGCATGGCGACCTTGATACTCCAGTTGATTATTATTGCGAGATAGCCCATGCAAAAGCTGAACTCTTGGGTCTTATAGAAAAAGGAGAAAAGGCCTGGGAAGTAGAGAATTATGAAGAACGAATTGACAGATTCACCAGAACATAGACATATAACAAAAAAGTTGCAATTAGAGCCATTTATGTATACAATCCGCCGCAAATAGGGGATATTTTTTTATGTACAGTCGATACTATCAAGTTGCAGAGATTACAATTAAAGTTAATTCGGACTTAGAAATAACTGATACTACTTTTGCACCAAAGTTTAAACTTTTTCGAGTTAAAGAGCCTGGTGACGATGTTGTTGTGATCAACCATCATTTCGGGCTGCCAAAATTCAATGTTGATGATGCCGGGAAAGTTGTTTATAGCCTATCTCCATGGATCATATATGAAAATGAAAATAAATATACATATATCCTTCAAACATCTCCTGATCCTGATGATGATAGAATCAATCAAATAATGTATTGTAATAAAGATTATTCTGAGTTAGCGATTTATAATAATGATACATATACTGAAAGTTTTAAAAAAGGGAATAAAGGCGCATTAACATTAAATCCTACTGATCAGATTTTTTTATCCCAGGTATTATCGCGAAGAAATGGCTGCTACTATCATTCTGATGGAATGATTATTGATGGTAATGGATATTTATTTGTGGGACATTCCGGCGCCGGCAAATCCACAATTGCAACAATGCTCCAGAATAAAGGCGAAATTCTTTGTGATGATAGAATGATTGTCCGAAAAAGAAATGAAGATTTTAAAATTTATGGTAACTGGAGTCATGGGACTTTGCCAATTGTTTCAGCATCATCAGCTGTTTTGAACGCAATTTTCTTTTTAAACCAGTCTGAAAAAAATATAATCGAACCTGTAAAGAAAACAATGGATAGAGTTAAAACGCTTATTTCTTGTATGGTAAAACCTTTGAACACCGATAAATGGTGGAATTCAAGCTTAGACCTCATAGAAGATATTGCAGAGACAGTCCCTTGTTATAATGTGTTTTTTAATAGAAATGGAACAATTTATGAAGAAATTATTTCACTAAAGTTATAATATGTGATATTAAAGATTAAAATATCGACTAAAGGAGAAAAAAATGAAAAAAGTATGGGAAAAACCAGTAACAACGATCATTGCAAAAAGCACTACAGAAGAAAATGTATTAGCTACTTGTAAATTTTTCGTTGATTTACCGTACGAACAAACGGGCCCTGCAGCCCCAGGGTGCCACGCTGGGACAGACAACCCTGACACATCTGCACCGAATGATCCATACGTTTGCAAAACTGGTAGTGGATCATAATTTTTTGAACTCCTTTCTCAATAGAAAAAGTTTAAACAATGGATATTAGCATTACCAAAAAATACTTTTGTAATGAAGATGTTATTATTCGTGAAATAGAAGGTGAATACCTCATGATCCCTATCGCATCTGGTATCGGTGATATGGAAGATGAGATGTATACCTTGAACGAACCCGGGATCGCTGTCTGGAAAAAATTATCTCCTGAGAAAACCCTTGGGAATGTCATTGATGGACTTTGCAAAGAGTATGATGCGCCAAAAGATGAAATAGCAACTGATGTTATTGGACTAATTGAAGAATTGTATAAAAGAAGAATTGTACTTTGTTCACAATAAATGGCAGCGCCTGATAATATAACAAGTATTAACCTGCCTGATTCTAATTTAGTCAAAAAACTCCAGAAAACCAAAACCCCTGTATCCATTAATTTTGAATTAACTGCACGATGTAATAACAATTGCAGGCATTGTTATATTAATCTTCCTGAAAACGATACCGATGCAGAATCCTTAGAACTTGATATAGAAGAGATTGAAACTCTCGCTGATCAAGCTGTAAACAATGGAGTGCTTTGGTGTTTAATTACAGGAGGAGAGCCTCTTTTACGAGATGATTTTCCTGAAATTTTTTTAATGCTTAGAAAAAAAGGATTGCTTGTTTCTGTTTTCACTAATGCCTGTCTGATTAATAAAATACAT
>JAGLLQ010000663.1 GCA_023140455.1 Desulfobacteraceae bacterium
AGGAAGATAATGTTCAGCCCTTAACTCTTTCATTATGCCAGCATTTAAAAGAGATGTTTTGCCCATGCCAGATTTGGCATAAATAACAACCAGTTTTTCAGCAAGAGCCATGTGAAAAAATGATTGTTTCTCATCTCCCCTCCCAAAGAACAAACGTCTATCAACGTGTGTGTCGGTAAAAGGGCGGGAGCCCGGGTATCTGTAATCTGTTTTCTCCATAAGTTACCTCTTGCGAAGTTGTTGGTCACGTTTAATTATACTTGCAAGTTCATCAATATTATCTTTGTCGGATAAATTAATGCTCTGACTACCTTCGAATTCTTCCAGAGAATTGCATTCTCCGATTATAATCGGAATAATAAATCGGATTCCACTGCTTGCTCTGAATCTTTTTTGATGCTCCAATGCACAATTAATCTCTTTATTCACATAACCGATTGGTCTTTCAATTAATGCTTTGCTCTGCAAGACTATAAAGTAATCAATCTCTTTTGTTATTGTCCTTACAATCAGAGGGTCCCAGATGTCGCCTCCACGGAGATTATTTTTATCCAGCCATGGCTTAATGCCTATAGCTTTAAGCTTTGTATATAAACTGTCAGCATATTCCTTATCAGCATTGGCATGGCATAAGAATGCAGTGGGTGCATCACGTCGTTGGACATTTGCAGTTTGCAATTTAGGGAATTTGTTTGATGAACTTTGCTCGTATCTACGGTTTAGTTCTTTTACAAAAAGATTTATATCTTTGTTACATATTTGAATTCTATAATCGCTTTCACCAAAATAAAAAATGGTATTCTGGAATTCTTTAATATTGTTTGGTGCAAACTGCTCAAGGGCATAGGAGCGACTCTCTTTTTTATTCTTACTCATCTTTAGCACATGCAGCAAGATACGAAGAAACGAATTTGTAAAACTAAACCCAAGAAAAAGCAAACTTTTATTTTTCTTTTGCAACTCATTTAAGATATTGTGAGGCAGGGAAGGGGTTTTTGAAACAATTGTCACTAACAAATCAAGAAGATCATTTTCTGTCAGTACTAAAGACTGACTTTCTTGAATTTTCCCATAAAGATAAAAGATAAGAGGTTCTTTTACAGTCCCCATCTGAACCATTTCCTTTTTCCCACCATTAAAATTATAACTATCAATAACAGGGAGCTTGCCTACTTTTTTCAAGGCTTCATAAAACATGAAATCATGGTTTGATGTGAGAGTAAAATAAAAGGGGAGCGCTGCAAGATCCATGTATAAATCATTTGTCTGATCTTTTCTTTTCTGATAAAAAGCTTTAACTTTGGCATGCAAGCTGGCTCGTCCAATTTTCATTAGGTAGCAAAGAGACACTTGGGCCAGATCAAAAGGGTCGATGTTCCATAATTTAATAGTCTCTTTAATTTTTTCTGTATTGGCCAGTTCATTAGCCAGTTCTTTTGTGCAGGAGTAAGAAGCCTTGTTCTCTGGGGTATTAATAACAGATGCATCGGGGCCTATCATGAGGATGCAATTATTGTCCTCAATATTTAAAATAAGCGCTTCCCAGTCTTCCTCATCCCAATGACCACATTCCATTTAACACCTCCTTGATTCGACAGGTTGTTGCGAAACTCTATTTTCACAATTTTTGTATTGGAAAAATAAAATTGCCCCCGGAATACTGCTAAACTACATATCTGACCTCAGATATTTTTCATGATGCTCTTTCTCATAAGTTGTCAGTTTTGCTGTTGTTGTATCTTTATGTCTTATCTTTCCATCTTAAAATCTACCTTCAGGTGTGCTTTGTCAATTGAGTTGTTCAAGTGCCTTACAGATTATACTAAAAAAAATCTGTTATACCAAAGTTTCACAGCTCCGCATTGTCGATGACGTACGGGAGTGGCTATAACAGCTTGAAATTAAAGAAAATATTGTTTATCTTGAGTGGGTTCGATTATTCTATAAACATTTTCTCAAAAAGAGATTCTCTTTTATCTATAGGAACTATAGGAAGGGTGGTGTTTTTTGTCAAGATAATTTAATCCGGTCACGATATTTGGTAACTTGACCAATTTTGTATTATGTGTTTTACTTATTTTATATAACACACAGTATAGGGGGCGAATATGGAAATTGATTGGGCATACTTTAGGCCGGGTTGACAATCATGCAACAAAGCTCAAAAGTTTTTTGAGCAAAAAAATATTCCTATAAACATGGTAGTAAATCCTGGTAAAGATCCAATTACTGAACAAGAGGCAATTTTTCTTCTTGATTCTTTTAAAAAAATCTTTGTAGCCAAAGGTCAAAGAGTGCTGGAATACAAAACCATGTATGATGACAAACACGAAGTTATTAAAGCTGCTATAGGACGGACTGGCAACTTGAGATCTCCAGCTGTTCATTTTGAAGATACAATATTTATTGGTTATAACGACCATATCTACCAGAAATTTGGTCAATAACAAAGTATCTGATCAGATACTAAAAACTTTCCATTTTAATTACTTCAAAAGCAACCTCTT
>JAGLLQ010000664.1 GCA_023140455.1 Desulfobacteraceae bacterium
TTCGCTCCCTTACCTATTTGTATCTTAATATCACTTGCTGGTTTTACAAGTATAGTTTCTCCATATATATTTTTGCCACCCATGGCTTCAACCATAAGAGTTTTCTCAGCCAGAATAGCGTCTTCTTCAACCTGAGGAATCTTACCTCTATCTTTAAAATCAATCTGACCATCAGAGTCAACTCCGCCTGCTTTTAGATGCTCTGTGTTAAAAAAATAGGCTATTTTGGCATCTTCCCCCTGAACAGGCTTAATCCCTTTGGCAACTCTAAAAGGCTTTATTTTAAACCCATGCGATTTTAAAAAGCCCACTACCATTTCATCAGCAACTATCCCAAAAATGATACCCTTATCTATCAAAATCTCCTTAATATTATTCACTGTACAACTTGTCCTAAACTTATCTGTTTTAATTAAAAAAGCAGATAAGAAATCTGCTGAAACTTGTAATCTCAAGCCATGAGAAACTAGTACAGGTTTCTTTAACAACGATTTTTCAATATTGCTATTGTCTTCAGTATCAGTTGATTTTTTATTCCCTCTCTCAAATTTTTTTTGAACTTCTAAAATCAAGTCGCGTTGCCTGGATGTGATCATACCGGCTTCAATAAGCATATCGCCTATAAGCTTTGGTTTCCTGCTCTTAACTATATCACTTTCCTGTTCCTCAAGCATGAACTGTAAATTAGGTTTACTAATAAAACCTTTTTTAATAGCAATTTCACCAAATTTCAATCTATTTCCACTAGTTTTTGAAGCTTTAGCTTCTGACACAAGCTTTTCAATATTTTTTGAGGAAACAAGTTTAGTAGAAATAAGATACTTGATCAATTCTTCTTCAAGTCTCTCAAGATCTCCGGAACAAGCTGATAAAGCTTTATCAAGGTCTTCTTTTAAAAGAAATTTATTTTTTAATGCAAGTTTCCCAATTAAAGGATATTTATACATTGCCCTACTCCAATAAAAAAATTTCCTGACAACATAAACTATACGTGTTAATCAGTGTCTACTCTGCGGTTTTCAAGTTCTACATCAAGTGCTTTCAGTCTCTCAATAATTTCATTTTTCTTTTTAATTTCTTTTATATTTTTTCGAATAATTCTCTTTGTTTGTTG
Organism: Desulfobacteraceae bacterium; assembly: GCA_023140455.1. Next base: position 1,115 of record JAGLLQ010000664.1, read on the forward strand.
AAGAAGCTTATCTTTTGCTCGCATTTCTAAAACAAGTTTAATGTATAATTCTTCTATTTTTTTCTTTTCTTTTATTAGTTTATCATATTTATCACTTATAATACCATACGCTGATTTATTATCAACCATCTTGCTTAAAAGTGCTTCTGTATACTCGACACTAACTTGATCCTGAATCAAAGCATATTGTTTCAGATATTGTAATGCCATACCAAATTCCGGATCAGGATTATTATTATGGGAATATAACATTGCAAGGTGTATTAATAATCTTGCATGATCAGTCTTAGAAAAATCCTGATTATGAATAGTATCTACAAATAGTTTTTTCTCTTTTTGAACGATTTCATCTTTAAATTCACTATTTGTCAATACATAATATGAATATGATAAAATTTCCTGTATTACAGGCTGTTTTGGAGCTTCTTTTGAAAAACAGGCTGTAGAAAACATAAGGACTATGATTATTATTAATATAACAAAAGTATTATTCAGCACGTTTTTCATTAAATTAAATTCTCAGCTTACTATTTTTGTTTCATCAACTTTTTTCTACGATCTGTAAGATA
>JAGLLQ010000665.1 GCA_023140455.1 Desulfobacteraceae bacterium
GATAGGAAAATGAAATATTTTCAAGTTTAATTATTCTTTTTTTATCAACCAAAACCAAATCCAGCTAAAAAATTAACCCCTTGGCAATTAACCATTGATATATTGTCATAAATGATAAAACTGCTATAAAAAAAGATATACTTAACTTATCAAGGGCAAACTTGTCAAGAGCATGGAATCTGCCATCAAACCCTCTGCAAATCATTGCCTGGTGTACTCTTTTTGCCCTCATTGACGCCCGAACAAAGAGCATACCTGCAAGATATGCATAAGTTTTATATGAATGGATATTAGTTTTAGGAACAAATCCTCTAATCTTTGCTGCCCTGAATAGTCTTTGATATTCTTCCCCAATAACAAAAATATACCTGTATGTCATAAGAAAAAGAAATACAAACTTGTTCGGGATATAGAGCTTTCGCATGGCATGACCCATCACCCCTATTGTCATGGTTGCAACAAACGATATAAAAAATAAAATTATAGTTATTGATTTTATGGTTATCATTGCGCAATATTCCAGACCCTGTATTGATATATCAAAGCATAAAAACGTAAATACCACATCACCGTTAAAAGTTACAGGGAGTAAAACCCAGATCATTAAAAGGAATATTAATAAAGGTTTAAGCCTTTTAAGAACTTCATAAGGGGTTATGGAAGCAAAAAAAATGAATACAAAAGAAAAAATAAAACAGCCTGTAAGAAACTTAAAGTCAGTTGATAAGGCAACCCAAAAGGACAATAAGACTGCACACATTATTCGAATACAGGGATTTATTTTATGAATAATAGAATCTTTAAATGCAAGTTCTTCATTATCTATCATTTTTTATTTATCTACTTTTTATTCAATAGTTTTTTATTATAAAATGCAATAAACCCAAAAAAAACAAAAATTATAAGAATACCAATAATAACATTTGCAATTGAGGGGTTCTTAATTTCATTATCTTTCTTTTTCTCAGCTATTTCTTTGCTGCTTTTACCTGTATTTGCCTGTATAATTTCTTCAAATTCCAGCTTCCACTCAGCTTTATGGCCCATGCCAGCATCAAGCTTAATCAGCAGATATGATTCAAGATTTGAAGGAATTTCAAAGATAAAAACTCCTTGATCTGAAGTTGTTCCGGTTAAAAGGACTTTACCCTTTTCATCTTGAACAGAAATATTCCCATTTTTAACCCATTTGTTTGACGAGAATTTACTTTCTGTAAAAATTTTTCCACTTTCTGCCCAGGCAAAAACATAAACCTTGTGAGCAAATAAATTAACAGGGAATAATAAAATTGAAAAGAATAACAGCATAAAAGCTAATCGTTTTATTCTCAGCCTTAAGGTTATACTATATATTATACTGAATCTCATTCTTAATGCCCTATCCCACCTCTTGCAGGTTTTGGTAATATTTCAGGATAGATTTTTTTGAAAAAGGTTACGCAAAATCCAGTAATAATACCTTCAATAATCATTACTGGAAGATGCGCACCCAAAATCAAAATTGTTACTTCTAAAAAATTTTTTTCTGTTAAATAAAGGGCGCCTCCAAGTAAAATTGCTGAAAAAAATATAGAAAAAGCTCCGGCACAGAATGAAACAATAAATGTTATTTTATAGCTTTTCCATATAAAGGGAGAAAAAATATATTAAACAATAATTGCAGGAACTGCCATAATAACAGCATT
>JAGLLQ010000067.1 GCA_023140455.1 Desulfobacteraceae bacterium
GAAAATTATTATAAAGCAGAACAATATTACTTTGAATCAGGTCTTGCAAAAATTGAGGTATCAAAATATCAGGATTATGTAACAAAACATAAAAAACATGAAGAGAATGTTGGGCCAGCTCAGAATGATACAAGAAAATCTAAAAAAGAATCAGAGAAATTGCTTTATAAACTGCATATGGAAATTGAAAAAGATAAGTCTTTTTTAGAAAAGCTTCACAATGATGAAATAATAACAAAAAAAGATGAAAATTATTTTGAGTGGAAAGCACTGAGAGAGAATTATGAATCCCAGGCAGCGCAGGTTATTTTTTCCGAATATGGTTTTAAGCCTGTATTTCATAGACCTTTTACATTCCTCTCTCATATGTTTTTGCATGGTGGGCTTGGTCATCTAATAGGGAATATGATTTTTTTATGGATTGCAGGCTGTCTTGTTGAAGCTGGATCTAAAAGGGAATATTATATCACAGCCTATATTCTAAGCGGGTTTTCAGCTGTAGTATTCTTCTGGCTGTTGAATTTTGACAGTGTGCGACCTTTAGTTGGAGCCTCCGGTGCAATTTCAGGATTAATGGGTATTATCACAACTCTGTATGGAACTAAAAAGATCAAAGTCTTTTTTTATGTTGGATTCTATTTTAACTATTTACGGGCTCCTGCGATAATCCTTCTGCCAATCTGGGTTGGTAAGGAATTATGGTCTTATTTATATGGTGGACCGTCAAGTACTGCATATATGGCTCATGTTGGCGGGTTCTTAGGCGGGGCAGTCTTAGGTTATTTAAATATTAAACTTTTTAAATTAATTAATCATGATGCCCTGACAGAACAAAGAAGGAGCAAGACTCCTGAGTATCTGGAAAAAGCTATGGAATGTTCAGGGCGGCTCGAGTTTGACGAAGCAAGGGGGATACTTGAACAGGCATATAAGGAAGCACCGGAAGATACTATTATTCTTGAGCAGCTTTTTAAGACTGTAAAAGCAGATCCTGAATCCAAACAATTTCATTTAACAACAAAGAGAGTCCTTGGTTTATTAAGTAAAAATCAGTCAAATTACAGTCTGGTTGATAAAATTTACAATGAATACACAGAGCTTGTTAAAACACCTAAGCTTCCTGCTCAACTATTCATAAGATTGTGTTCGATTTTTTCAACATTGGGACAGACAGAGAAAGCAGAAAAAATACTGGCTTTATTTTTAAAGAGAAAACCTGAAATGCAGCAAGTACCTGATGCTGTCTTTAAATTAGCACTTGCATTTAAAAAAAATGAAAACATTAAGAAATATAATTATTATAAAAAAATATTATGTGTAAAATACCCTGAATCCAATGAGACAAGAAATATTAAACAGATTATCTGAACTATTGTTTACAAAAGAACTATCCAAGCTGCCGTATATATTGTTCTGCATGGGGAATAATGTCATGATTCGGGAATTTTTTTAATAGAATATTTATGATCTTTTTTGCCCGGGGTTTATTTTTCAATTTTTCATTATAAATTTGAGCAAGTATAAAATAAGTTTTAGGTACAAGCCGATTATCAGGATAGAATTTAATCAGTCTTGAGTAAGCATTAACAGAAGCTTTGATTTTATTTGTTTGCTTCAGCCATGATCCGATTTTTAACAAGTCCCGGGATGTTGGTTTAAAAAGTTTGTCAGCTGTTGCACAATCTATAAAGACTTTACATGCTTTTTCTTTTTCATTAGTTTTTATTAGTCTGTGAAGATAATCTTTGCCCAAAGAGACCATATCTGGAATCTGTTTTTTTAACTTGAGTAAATTATAATATCGCTCCATAAGGACTATGCTTGTAATTCCTTGTTCAGCAGTAGCTTCTTTTATGTAAGCTATTGCTTCATCAAGTTTGCCCTCTCTTGTCAATAATTCAGCCTGTCCTGTAATTTCACTCTGTTCGTCTTTCTGGAATGTAGAACCTGCTGACCCTTCATTCTGTTGTCCTAGTTGAGTCTGTTGGTCTTTCTGACTGTATGGGCCATTTGTATTTTCCTGAAAATCTTCATAATCGATTTCATGCCCTATGTTTTCATGGTATTGCAAAATTACATATCCCATTAAATGGTATGTAATAAATGTATACATGTTCTCTCCAAAAGTAATCAAAAACCGTTGTGAGAATTCAGGCAAGTATTTGATAATATAATATCCCAGTGCAGAGGGTGCTGAAAGCAGGAGCACAAGGAAAATCCACATTATCAAGTATCCTTTCCCAATTTTGATTGCAAAACCCAGGAACATAACAGGATTTAAAGCGTGACCAAGTTTTTCTGAAGTGACAAGCAGCATTATCATTGACGGGAGTGAATAGCTTATCACCAGTGAATATACAATGCCGGCAATAGGGCCAAGTTTAAAGAAGAAAAAGACACCACCAATGCCTATTAAAGCATACATTATCCATTGCTTAATAACAGGCGCAAAATCTTCTGTAGTAAACAGAGCATCTATCCCGGGAGGGTTTAAATTTCCGCGCATAGTGGTTTTTAAGATGGAGAATGCATATTTTATTAAAATTGCATACAATATCAGATTTGCAAAAGGAATCCATGAGAAAAAGCAGGCTGATAAGGATAATATCAGTGATAATATCAGGGTCTTTGCAGAAAACGGATATAAAAATATTTTTGTAAGTCGTGTCCAGAAGGGATCAATCAGATTGGATGCTCCAGCCCATGTAAGTTCTTGATTGCAGTCAGGGCATATATGCATTTTGCCGGTCTGAAGGCCATTGACTGTTAACGGCCTTTCTATAACACAATTATTACAGAATTGATTGTTGCAGGAGTTGCAGTTCCAATGAGCCGGTTGAGTAGGATGGTATTTACAATACTCAGTCATATTTTAGAAAGTATTTTATCAAGTATATAGGGCTAACAGGATAGTTGATTATAATATGAAATAAGGCTTTTCTCTTTTTTACAGGTTTGTTTGATTCTTTTCATTGCAGCAATTTTCTGTCTTTTTAATTTTTTCATATCCTCTAATGTTTGTTTCTCAGCAAGTGCATACTCTTTTTGGATTTCACGGTTTCTATTGATCTGGTTTGTATAGAGTTCTGCGTTTTTCTTATCATCAAGGCTATCAATTTTCGGGAATTTTTTTTTTCTCATCATTTATACTCCATAAAAAAGCAAAAACATTATAGATATTATCTTTTAGATTTTAATTACTAACTATGTTTCATCATGTCAAGAATTAAATACTTTTTGAGATTACGCTTTTTGCTCTGCTTTATATATATATTGATATGTTGTATAAGTATGAAAGTTATATAATTTAAATTAATAATCAAATAATATTTTTTTTAGGTTTTGGAGGATTAAATAATGAAACCTGTTGTTGCACTTCTTGGGCGCCCTAATGTTGGTAAATCAACATTTTTTAATCGGTTAACAGGCTCAAGGCAGGCTTTGGTAGATGATATGCCCGGTGTTACAAGGGATAGAAAGTATGGTGAGGCTTCCTGGGATGATGTTGATTTCACCCTTGTTGACACAGGTGGTTTTTTGAGCTCAGATAGTGATTATTTTGCAGAAGATATAAAAGAACAACTTGATATAGTCATTATGCAAGCTGATCTGCTTGTTTTTATATTGGATGGGAAAGAAGGCCTGACACCTTATGATAAAGAACTTGCAATAGAGTTAAGGAAAGCCTCCAAGCCAATATTTTATCTTATTAATAAAACCGAAAGTGGGAAATATAAGGATGAACTTTATGAATTTTATTCTCTGGGTATAGATAAATTTTATCCGATTGCCGCAGAGCATGGTATTGGAATCGGAGATTTCTTAGATGATATGATTAAAGCCTTGCCATCAGAATCAGTAACTGAAGATATTGATGATAAAGGTATAAAAATTGCCGTAGTTGGAAGACCTAATGTTGGTAAATCATCACTTGTAAATAAGTTGTTTGGCGAGAAAAGAGTTATTGTAAATAAACTGGCAGGTACTACCAGAGATTCTATAGAGCTGACTATTGAACATAATAATAAGCAATTTTCTCTTATAGACACTGCCGGTATCAGGCGGAAGGGAAAAGTGAAACAGAAAATTGAGAAATTTTCCATCATTAAATCATTACAAAGTATGGATGAATGTGATGTGGCACTTATTCTGATTGATGTGGAAGAGGGTGTTACAGATCAGGACATAACCATTGCAGGTTATGCTGAAAAAAAAGGATGTGGGGTTCTTTTTCTTTTAAACAAATGGGATTTATTAGATAAAGAGGAAAAAAATCAGAAAAAGTTTATTGATGACTTAAGATACAAAGCCAAATTTTTATCCTATGCTCCTGCTATTACAATATCTGCTTTAACAGGACTTCGTATACATAAAATTTTTAAAATGGTTGAAGAGATATATGATGAATACTCTTATAGAATAAATACTGGTCTGCTAAACAGAATTATTGAAGATGCAGTATTAAGGGTTGAACCTTCATTGTATAAGGGCAAGAGGCTTAAGTTTTTTTATTCAGCCCAGGTTTCAATTTCGCCACCATGTTTTGTATGCTTTGTAAATTACCCCGATGCAGTTCATTTTTCCTATAAAAGATATCTTTTAAATCAAATAAGAGAGATTGCTGAGCTTGAAAAGACTCCTCTGAAATTGTTTTTCAGAGAGCGATCTAAAAGGGAGTTTAAAAATCTTAATTTTTCAAAGCCAGGTTCAAAATTAGTGGAAAAACGTAAGCAACAAAAGCAAAGAACAGAAACCAAAAGGCGGAAAAACAGAAAAGAGCAAAGCCTGCGTAAACAGGAAAGAGACGCCGAGTAAATGGATCTTTTTGAATCAGAGACAGGGAATGATAATCTTGTTTCTCCTTTAGCTGATCGAATACGTCCCAAGACTCTTGATCAACTTGCAGGTCAGGAACATATTACAAAAAAAGGAGAGCTTCTTCAAAGAGCAATAGTAAATGATAACCTTTTTTCTATTATTTTGTGGGGACCTCCCGGATGTGGAAAAACAACCATTGCAACTATTATTGCCAACGAGACAAAAGCCGATTTCATTCATATTTCAGCTGTGTTATCAAGTGTCAAAGATGTCAGAGAAATAATTAAAAATGCTGAAGAAAAAAGAAAACTTTATAAGAAAAGAACTATTCTTTTTGT
>JAGLLQ010000068.1 GCA_023140455.1 Desulfobacteraceae bacterium
TGGTCAAGTTAAAATCCAGTATTTTCCCGGTCAAACACTGACCAAGTCAAAACAGAATTATGATGGTGTTGTTACAGGGCTTTCTGATATTGGCTTTTGTCTGTTTGCTTATTCAAAAGGACGATTTCCATTAATGGAAGCTGTTGATCTTCCTCTTGGATACACCAGTGGGAAGGTTGCAACAAAGGTTGTCAACGAGGTTTACAATGAGTTTAATCCAAAAGAGCTTTCTGATACACATGTGATGTACCTGCATGCTCATGGCCCGGGTATCTTATTCACAAAAGGAAAAGCCATACGTAAAATGGAAGATTTAAAAGGGGTTAAAATAAGAGCACATGGCACAAGCGGACTTGTTATAAGTGCCCTTGGCGGCACACCTGTTACTTTACCTATGCCTGAACTCTATCCCAGTCTTCAAAGAGGTGTTGTAGAAGGTGGCCTTTACCCTATGGAAGTAAATAAAGGATGGAAAATGGGCGAAGTAACAGATCACGTTACAAATTCAACTTCAATTGCATACACTTCATCTTTTTATGTTGTAATGAATAAAGACAAATGGAATGCATTACCAGCTGATATGCAAAAAATAATTACTAAAATTAATCAGGAATGGATACCCAAACATGGTGAAGCCTGGGATTCTAGTGATGAAAAAGGTTGGGAATTCTCAAAAAGTCTTGGACATGAAGTCATAGAACTTGATGCCGCAGAATCAGCAAGGTGGAAAAAGGCAGTTGAACCTGTCACGGCTGATTACATCAAAAAAATGGATAAAAAGGGGTTTGACGGAAAAAAGATTGTAGATTTTGTTGTTAAAACTTTGAATAGATATCAATAGAATGCAGTAAACCCGGGCTAATGGTTGGTCTATAAGAGTAGACCATTATCCCGGCAAATCATCTTAAAAGAATTAATAGGGAATATTTATTATGTCAGATCAGGTTTACTGGAATCCAATCTTAGAAACAATGCCCAGAGAAAAGCTCCAACATTTACAGCTTTGCAAGTTCAAGCGCATATTCAAATGGACATATGAAAACTCTAAATTTCACCAGGCGCTTTATAAAACAGCCGGTATAGAACCTGGTGATATTAATTCTCTTGATGATATTCGAAAAATTCCAAAAGTTGAAAAATCAATGATGCAAACAATCCAGAATAAAGATCCCTTTCCATATGGTGATGCGCTTTGTGTCCCGCTGGAAGAAGTTTCGATATTTCGCCAGACCAGCGGGACAACAGGTCAGCCAGTCTATCAGCCAGACACCTGGCAGGACTGGGAATGGTGGTCAGAGTGCTGGGCATATATACTCTGGTCACAAGGATATCGCCCAAAAGACAGGGTTTTTATTCCTTTTGGATACAATATTTTTGTAGCTTTCTGGGCAGGACATTATGCTGCTGAAAAATTAGGTTGTGAAGTTGTTCCGGGTGGCGTACTTGATACACAAGCAAGGCTTTTAAAAATTCAGGAACTTTCTGCAACTGCAATGATGGCAACTCCAACATATATTTTAAGAATGGCTGATGTGGCAAAAAATAAACTTGGCATAGATCCTTCTAAGTTATCCATAGACAAAATTACCTGTGCCGGAGAACCCGGCGCAGGTATCCCAAGCACTAAAAAAAGGATGCAGAATGCGTTTGGGGCTAAGGTTTATGATCATTCAGGTGCAACTGAAATTGGGGCTTGGTCATTTGAATGCAGCGATCAACCCAATGGCATGCATGTAAATGAAGCAATGTTCCTTGTTGAGATAGAAGATATTGAAACCGGAAAAATAATTGATGAGCCCGGAAAAAGCGGAAAAATGATTGTAACCGCCCTGGACAGAATTGCACAACCATGTATCCGTTTTGATTCCAAGGATGTTATTGAATGGGACTCAGAGACTTGTTCCTGTGGACGTACCTTCAGACTTATTAAAGGTGGAGTGCAGGGGCGGGCTGATGATATTACCAAGGTAAAAGGTGTACTTTTATCACCTGCTGCAATCGAAGAAGTTGTCAGATCCATAGATGGACTTGGTGATGAGTTTGAAATCATCGTAGATAAACAAGGAGACATTGATAGAATTAAGCTTAAAGTTGAATTAATGCCTGATGCTTCAAAAGAACAACTTGAAGAAAAGCTAAAAGACCAGTTAAGATTAAAAACCAATTTAGGTTATTTAATTGAATATTACGACTATGGACAACTTCCCAGATATGAAGTAAAAGCAAAACGTTTTAAAGACTTGAGAAAAAAGGAATAGAATGGAAAACAGTCCTGATATAATTATTATTAATAAAAAAATTCAACAGATTAAATTACTTTTCAGTGAACTTCAACAAGAAGCTGATAGTTTTCCAGCTATATCAAAAAATTCTAAAAGAGCTTTGGCAAGCATTAAGATGATGGAATTTAGTATTTCCGACCTTGTTGAGTTTGGCTTGCATGAATAATTGGAAATATTATTTTAAATTAATAAAGTTTGTATATTAGTAAATATAATACAGAGATAGTTATTCTTGATTTCAGGTAATAGGCTTTTCAGCCTGATATATTGAGTTGAATAATATTATCAAATCATTTAAACTTCAATTGGACGCTGCAGCTTGATGATACGGGCAGATGCAATAACCAAAAGGAGGAACATCAATGGTCACTTCTTATTCCGATCGTATTTGCCAAAGAGAAATCGATCAGGTAATCACTTTTTATCAGTCAAGACTCTATCTTAAGGATTCAGAGTTTAAAATTCTTTCTGACATTGCCAAAGATGCCGAAAAAATGATCACTTTTCTTGAGGATAGAAAAGAACAGCTTGTCATGGAAATGAAACTTAAAAATATTGATTTAAGAACCTCTAAAATTAAAGGCTTTGTGCTAAATAAAGCTCGATATTCTGAGATTGGCTTTGGATAACTTTTTCTGTTCACAATCAACAATTAAGGGTATGGTATTGACTTATCCTTTAATGTTTTTAGGGTGGTGTTTTATGAACGGTCATTTTTCAAATTTTCATCATTGATGTATGTTTTTGATATCCTAAATAATTCCGACCTCTGAATACTTCCCACAAGGATAATTAACCTTGACTCAGTTGAACGAAGAGCTAACCAGCGGCGAGTAACTGCCACAGCCCACCAGAAAATCAAAAAAATTTAATGGCAAAAACACTCGAAGCTGAACGATGTTAGCCTTCTAAGTTAAGCGCCTTGTTAGCTGGAGGGAGCGTCATTAAAATTCTCATCCTCAGAAAACTCAGGGTAAAGCTTCTTCTTACAATCAGGGCAAATACCGTGGCTGAACTTCGCATCAGAACGTTCTCTAATATACTCCTCAATCTGGTCCCAATATCCTTCATCGTTTCGCACTTTTTTACACGAAGCGCAAATTGGAATAAATCCTTTCAACGTTTTGACATCTTTAAGAGCAGTTTCAATCAATCGAGAACGTTCTATATACTCACCCCTATATAGCCGAAAGGAGAAAAAGATTCCCAATATCCCGATAGCCCAAATCGAAAAGCAGCTAAAGAATAGTCCACGATTGTAAAGATCCCGCTCAGATAGAATATCATTTGACGGAATCGTGATGCTAATGCCCCCTCTTAAATCACCTTCATTATACCCGTGCTTTGAATGGCAGGATAAACAAGGCTTTTCAGTCCAGAGAGGAGCCATATATCTGAAAGCTTTCTTTTCATTTTTGCTGGGTAGCCACCATTTATAATATGTGTCCGATTTTGCTGAGAAAGTTCTGAGAGCCTCAGCTTCCCATTCTTCTGGAGCATTATCCGGGCGTATGGGTTTCAAACTCGTGATATGAAACTGGATTTGGCCCCTGCTCACTGCAATCTCAGCTATTTGACGAGTCATGTATGCGGGGTTTATTAATGTCAACACTTTTCCATTTTTCGTGACAGCATCGCGATGGAGAATATCTAAATAGGGGTTCGGCTGAGTCTCTTTTGTGACGGGAACATACACGCCCCTGTGGGTAGCGTTCCAATATCTCGTCAAAAGTATCTGTTTAAAAAAAGCACGTGCTTGCGAGAGAGTTCTGGCAGTAGTATTGTCATTTCCGCTTTCTATTGCCCATATTAATAAAAACGAAATAAAGATAGTCCATAAAAGGCCGACAAGCAGGAATGATTTAAGGAGCCATGAATGTCTCCTTTCGGGTGTCTTATCTTCCATTTTTGTTATTTCACCTCCTACAGTTAACAGCGGCTGTTGTGCTACCCGGACGTAAAGGGGTTAATATTTATATTTGTTCCAGTGTTGATAGGTAGAAGATTTTCTATATATCACCTATATATCATAGAAAGATTCAAGTCAATTATATATTTAAAAATCATCGGATATTCCTTTATTTTTATCATGGAGGAAACTCAAAGAAACTTCCATGAGAAGGCTAAATGTCAAGAGTTAATTTGTTCACAAATCACCCTTTTTTTATTCCATCCAACAAGTCTCGACCATCATGCTTCCATCCGCACTCTTTATGGAGCTGCCATTTGCTCCGGTGCATTTTAATATCCATGGTCAGGAGCTGCTATCTTGCACCCGCA
>JAGLLQ010000069.1 GCA_023140455.1 Desulfobacteraceae bacterium
CATTTTTTTCAATATCTGTTGCAAAATCTTTTCTGATGGTTCCCTCATCTGCTTCTTCAAAATTAGTTGCTCCCATGAGTTTTCTGTTTCTGGCGATAACATCATCACCTTCTAAAATCATAACTACAATAGGTCCTGATGTCATAAAATCAGTTAAACTGTTAAAGAATGGACGCTCTTTATGAACAGCATAAAAACCCTGTGCATCTTCTTTTGAAAGTTGAATCATTTTTATTGCTGCTATTTTAATGCCGTTATCCTGAAAACGTTTGATAACTTCTCCAATAATATTTTTCTTAACCCCGTCAGGCTTAATTATTGATAATGTTCTTTCCATTTGTCTTCCCCCTTTAAAATTAAAATTGGGTTGCTAAATAGCACAAAAACGTACTATAAGTCAATTTTTGAGTTTAATACTGTCAGAGAGCATATAATTATGTCAATTTTTAAGATAGCAGTCACAGGTTCTGCAGGTTCTGGAAAAAGTCTGGTATGTAGCTGTTTTGCTGAACTTGGTCTTAAAACTATTGATTGTGATCAAATAGCAAGGGAAGTTGTTAAGCCAGGAATGCAGGCTTACAATGATATTGTTGATTTTTTTGGTAGAGAAATTCTTCTTTCGGATGATAGCTTGGACAGATTAAAATTAAGAAAAATTATTTCAAGTAATGAAAAGATGCGTCATGGCCTGGAAGACATTATGCACCCAGCCATATTAAATTCTTTGTTTTTAAAAATAAAGAAAGCGCAAGCAGAAGGAAAGAATTCTGTGATTGTAGAAATACCCCTCTTATTTGAATTAAATTTAACAGACAAATTTGATTTTATTATCACTGTTGCAGGCAAGGAAGATGATCTTGTCGAGCGAATCATAAAAAGAGATAATGTTTCAAAAAAAGATGCTCAAGATATATTAACCATACAGCTTTCCCAGAAAGAAAAAGTTGAAAGATCAGATTTTGTAATCAGGAATACTTCCGGAATAAATGAGTTAGAAGCCTCAGTGGACATGCTTTATCAAAAAATAAAAAAAGAATACTTGACATAGACTTTCAAGTGAGGTACTTTTCAAAGAAGTTAATACTTATGCTAAGTATCTGAAATTATATTCATACCAAGCTAAACAATTATTTAAACAATCTATAAGGTATTCTTCAAATCAATCTTTAAAAATATCATTAAAACTAACTAATGGAGTATCCATGAATGTTGAAGAGTTAAAACAGATGAAGATCAGTGAGCTTAACAAGCTTGCAAAAGATTATAAAATTAAGAGCACTGGTGGGTTAAAAAAGCAGGAATTGATTTTTGCTATACTCCAGGCGACTATTGAAGATAGTGGTAAAATTTATGGAGAAGGCACCCTTGAAATACTCCCTGACGGGTTTGGTTTTTTAAGAGCCCCAGGTTATAATTATCTTCCCGGACCAGATGACATTTATGTTTCTCCATCTCAAATCAGACGATTTAATCTTAGAACCGGTGATACTATTTCAGGGCAGGTAAGGCAGCCTAAAGATTCTGAACGGTATTTTGCACT
>JAGLLQ010000007.1 GCA_023140455.1 Desulfobacteraceae bacterium
GGCATATTATAATCTGTTATTACAATATCAATCCATTTACCTTTAACCATGTCCAATGCTTCTTTTCCATTTGCAGCCTCATGAAATTCAGAATCAGAGTACCCGGCGGCTTTAAAGGTCTTTTTTAGCACAGACCTCATGGGCAAGGAATCGTCAACCAGTAAAATAGAAAATGTCATAGTGTTCCACCATAAAATAGTTATAAGTTTATTAATTCTTCCACTTTTTGCATCTCCTGGGTGAAATCAGCAATTATCATTGCTATATCTTCATGTGTAATATTCAAATTTTTAATAACATCACCATGGAACCTATAGGCAAGGCCATCTTCGCCAATTCCTATCCCCATCATCATACATATACAGTCTGCAAGATAAACAATCGCAATATCACTGTTTTTTTGCTGTAATTCATCAGACAGGTGATGATGGCGAATAATATTTATCATTTTAGAACTGAATTTCCATTCTGTTGCGATCATTGCACCAAGTTCGCCATGATCGATTCCTATTATTTTTTTTTCAGCTTCTCTAAAACTGTATCCCTTTTTCTGTACAAGATTAATGATTTTTTCAAATGAATTTGAAACATACCTGTCAAGTACTGTCTTGCCAATATCTTTTAACAGAGTTGCTGTGAATATTATGTTTTTATTTCCAAGATTAGTCTTTTTGCAAATTTCTTTTGCAATTAATGCTGATGAGACAGCATGTTTCCACATTGCTCCTTCGTGGAGTCCGTAGCCTTTTTGTTTTTTTGAAAGAGCTTTGGCTCCTGATTTTATAAGTACTATTTCAATGATTTGATCCATACCAAGGATTGAAACTGCATCTTTAACTGAATCTACAGGGTTAGAAAGGCCAAAATAAGCAGAATTGCAGGTTTTAAGAAGGTTTGCAGTGACAGCTGGGTCAAACTTGATTATTTCTGCAATATCTGCTGCAGAACAATTAGTATCATCAATAGCTGTAGTGATTTGATTGACAATTGCAGGAACCGGTTTTAAATTTTTTATTTCTTTTATAAGTTCCTTTATTGCACTCATACCCTTACCTCCTTACTACCCGAAGTCTTTACAAACACATCTCCTGTTTTTATTTCAAGCCTTATTGTCCTGTTGACTTCTCCTCCTACTTGTTCTGTATCTATGATTACTTTATTTTTGAAAAACATTTTTTTAAGAGCCATATAATTCCGTTTGCCAATATTGAAAAAACCTTTTTGATCAAGTATCTGGGCCCCTCCAAAAACATGGATTTTCATTCTGTTTTTTTTAGCTTCAAATCTATATGCTCCCTTGAACAGTCTTGGTATGCCGGTGTCAGCAAACATAAAAGGATTTTTTTCAGCTTTTGTTTTATCAATATTGGATTCAGGCAGCATATAATGCAGAATCCCTCCGACCTTTGCAACAGTGTCGTATACAACAAGCCCTATACATGACCCTAACGAATAGGTCATAATAGAATCGGCAGGGTTGTTACTAACTTTCATATCTGCAACGCCAACTATTTGTTTCACAATATTTTCCTTTATTTAGACACTATTTTAAAAAGACCATGTATATCAAGAATTAGCCCCACCCTTCCATCTGCCAAAATAGCTCCTCCGGCAAAACCATCAATATTTTCAAGATTTGTTCCCAGGCTTTTTATTACATATTCATCTTTTCCAAGTAGTTCATCTATGAGCAAACCTCGTTGTTCATTTTTTGATTCAACCACGACAATAAGGCTTTCCCATGGAGGTTTAGAGTCATCTTCAAATCCATAAAGGCTTTTTAATCTAACTAAAGGAATAAGGGTGCCTCTCTCTTTTACTATCTCGCCTTCACCTTTAATTGTAGAACAATTTTCTTTTTCAGGTCTGAATGACCTTTTGATTGCTATTGTAGGGATTATAAATTTTTCTTTGCCAACTCTGACAAGCATCCCATCAATAATTGCCAGGGTAAGAGGAAGGCTGATGGTAAATTTTGTACCTTGACCAGGAGTTGAGTTAATATTCAGCTGCCCTCTGAATTTTTCAATGCCGCCTTTGACAACATCCATACCAACACCGCGGCCTGAAATATCAGTCACCTCTTTTGCTGTTGAGAATCCGGGTTTTAGAATTAAATTGTAAATTTCTTCATCTGTAAGGTCAGCATCGCTGGAAACAAGATTAGTATCAATTGCTTTTTCAAGAATACCGAACTTATCAAGCCCTTTACCATCATCTTCAATTTCAATGATAATATTACCGCCCTTATGGTATGCTCTGAGAGCAATGTTCCCAATAGCAGGTTTGTTGCTTTTCTGACGATCTTGTTTTGATTCAATACCATGATCAACAGAATTTCTTATCATATGCACCATTGGTTCATAAAGAGCATCCACAACATTTCTGTCAATCTCAGTTTCTTCCCCTGCCATATTGAGATCAACTTTTTTGCCTGATTTTTGTGAAAGATCTCTTACAAGACGTATCATTTTCATAAAAGTAGCTTTTATTGGAATCATTCTCATGGACATGGCAATATTCTGCATGCTTGTGACGATTTGTCCCAGTTGTGAAACGCTTTGCTGTAAAATTGGATCGTTTGAAGCCTGTTGCCTGAGCATTGATTGAGCAATAACAAGTTCGCCTGCATAATCAACCAGATTATCAAGTTTTTCTGTATTAACTTTAACCTGGGTGGCAATTGGTCTTTTTTTAGGGCTTTGAGCCATAAGAGCAGATGCAATATCTTTAGGCGCAACTTTATTTTCTTCAACAAGGATCTCACCAATTTTTTTCTCAGGATTATCTGTCTGGGATATCAGGGCATCAGCAAGGGTCTCATCATCAACCACTCCCTTTTCAACAAGGATTTCTCCCAATGGTTGTTTGTCGCCTTGTGTGAGGCTTATCTGAAGTTTTTTAAGCTTATCTCTTAAGTTGTTCACATCAATATCGTTATCCTGCTGCTTTAATCCTTTTTCAATGCCCTGTTCAACCCTTTCTAAAAGTTTTTTTAAAGTGTCTACAGATTCAAGGATCGCATCTGTAGCAACTTCATTAATTAAAAAGTCACCACTTCTGGCACTGTCTAAAAGGTTTTCTGTCGTATGAGCAAGTGTGTTGATTTTTGTTAAACCAAGAAACCCTGATACACCTTTTATGGTGTGAAACGGGCGGAAAATATTGTTAATGATTTCATTATCAGCCGGGTCATGCTCAAGTTCAATAAGAGAAATTTCTATACTATCTAGGTTTTCAGAAGCTTCTGATATAAAATCTACTAAAATCTCAAGATCTTCATCAGAAACTTTTTCAGGCTCACCTTGTTCCTCCAAATCCTGTTTTGGTCCTTGTTTTTCTTTTGATATTTCAATCTCTTTTGTTTGATTTTTAGTTTTATCACTTTCATTGGAGGAAAAAGTTGCAGTTAAAAGTTCAACAACATCAGATATATCAAATGCAAAGTCTTTCCCTGTTTTAATATGTTGTAATAATGCCTTAAGAAGTGTGACTCCTTCTTCAATTGGTTGAGTGTTCTCAATGTCTTCAAGTGTCATTGAGCTGACATAATCTTTGCATGAAAGAATAATTTTCTCAAACGTATCCGGATAAAAAGACTTCGCATCAACAACAACTTCGTCACAAATATTGAGCATTGCACCCAGGTCTGGTATTTCGCCGGGACAGAAACCTGCAATCAATTTTGAGAATTTTTCAAGGGATTCTTCAACTTTTCTAATTTGAGTTTCATTAATATTCTCATCGTTAAACTCAATATTTATCAATTCTTCAGCCTCTGGTTCCGCATCGTTATTAATAACAGATGTATCTATGGAAGTTTCAACTGCTTTGTTTTTAAGAGTATGCATGAATGTTTCTATTTCAGATATAATATTGTTGATGCTATTAAAACTCTCTTCAATGTTTAAAAGTTCGCCATTTGAAATATCTTCTACGATTTTTTCAATTTTTAAAACTTGTTCAGGCAAAGTTTCAAGGGGCAGTTTTATACTGTTTTCCCGAATTCCTTTTAATACCGGCAATAACTCAGATAAAGTTTCCGGTTCTGATGAATCTATTAAAACAAATTCTAAAGAGAGTTTTTCAACAAGTTCTTGAACGATTTTGTAAGTCATTTGCTTGTCTTTTTTAAAGTTGCTAAAAGTGTATGAATAAATATTATTCTAATTGTTTAATGTTATAAAGTAAAGGGCGAAAAAATTATTCCGCCCTTTATATTACATAAGGTGATTAGAAATCCTCAAAATCATCATCATCGTCAAAAGGTATCACCTGGTCAGGTTTGACCTCTTTTGTTTTTGGAGGCAATGCTTTTTTATCGCGTCTTGTAGCAGGTTCAGGTTTTACTGCTATATGTTTAATGTGTGAGTCAACAGGTTTCTGCATACCATTTTGCTTTTTACCTGTAACAAGTGCTACAAGGTCTCCAACATAATCTTTGAGTGTTTCTGCCTGGGCACTCATCTCTTCAGATGCAGAAGCTGATTCCTCTGCATTGGCAGCATTCTGCTGGACTACCTTATCCATTTCATTAATAGCTGTATTTACCTGTTCAATACCAGATGACTGCTCATTTGATGCTTCTGAGATTTCAGCAACAAGCTCTCCCACCTTGCCCGCACTTTCAGCTACTTTACTAAAGGCTTCATTGGTTGATGCTACAAGTTCTGAACCATCACTTACCTTTTTCATTGTGCCTTCAATTAATTCAGATGTATTTGTTGCTGCATCGGCAGCTCTCATTGCAAGGTTTCTGACCTCATCTGCTACAACTGCAAAACCTGCTCCTGCCTCTCCTGCTCTTGCTGCTTCAACAGCAGCATTAAGTGCAAGAAGATTTGTCTGAAAAGCTATTTCATCAATGGTTTTAATAATTTTCTGAGTCTCTTCGCTTGCTTTAGATATATCTTTCATGGATGTAGTAAGTTTCTCCATGGATTCATTTGCAGTTCCTACAACCTGGTTGGCTTCCTGCATTAGATTATTAGCATGCCCTGCATTTTCAGCATTTTTCTTAGTCATGG
>JAGLLQ010000070.1 GCA_023140455.1 Desulfobacteraceae bacterium
CTGGCTGCTGCTATTAGATGTATTTTCATTCTTTTATCATTTTCCAGGACCAATCTTGCTATATCTTAATGAATTTATTTGATGTTATATTTGTTTGTCTCTTCTCGGGCCTACTGCTAAAACAAAAACTATTACTTTTTTATTTGAAATTCGATAAACTACTCTGAAATCTCCAATCCTGAGTTTTCGAAAATTTTTGAGATTATTTGACAATGGTGCTCCAAATTTCTCAGGTTCGATGGTAAGTTTTTCATTGATTGTAAGAATGATTCTTCTTGCGGCTGCCGGTCCCACACTTTTTAAATCATCATCAACATTTTTGTGATAAATGACTTCCTAAGTCATTTTGTATATTTATCCATCATTTTTTGATGAGAGATGGTTTCTTCAGGGTCGAAACTTTGAATTCTTGAAAGAGCAAGAGATGTAAGGCGAAGATCTTCTATCTCTTCTTCCATTGCTTCATAAGAATCAAATGATATCAGTATTGCCTTTGGAGAATTGTTTTTCAAGATGATTAATTTGTCAGCCTCTCCAGTCGCAATGGAATTGAGTGTTGCAGCAGTATTTTTTGCAAGTTGAGTGGAAGATAAGTAGTTTTTTATATGCATAATTATTCATTCTAATATCTATTTTCTTCCAATTCCTGAATAGAAAAAGCCCATTGATTTTAATTCTTCAGGGTCATATTGGTTTCTGCCATCAAAAATTACTGCATTTTTCATAATTCTTTTCATGGCATCAAAATCCGGCTGGCGGAAAACTTTCCATTCTGTAACAAGAATCATTGCATCTACATTTTTAACAGCATCGTATTGATGGTCTGTTAATACTAATTGTTTAGATTGAAAATATTCTTCAGGAAATTCTTTTTTTGCCTCTTCCATGGCAACAGGATCATAGGCCAGGACTTTTGCTCCGGCTTCTATGAGTGCATTTATCAGGACTGTTGAAGATGATTCTCTCATATCATCTGTTCCGGGTTTAAAGGAGAGGCCCCAGATGCCAAAAGTAAAATCATTCAGGTCTGATCCGAATTTTTCTGTAATTTTTTCTAAAAGCCGTTGCTTTTGAAGATTGTTGCGTTGCTCGACAGAATTGAGAAGGATTGGATTGAAATTGTTTTTCTTGGATGTGTTTATCAATGCTTGTACATCTTTTGGAAAGCATGATCCACCGTATCCGCATCCGGGATATATAAAAGAATATCCTATTCTGCTGTCTGATCCGATTCCTTTTCGGACATTTTCTACATCAACATCAAGGATTTCACAAAGGTTTGCTATTTCGTTCATAAAAGATATTTTTGTTGCAAGGAGTGAATTGGCTGCATATTTTGTCATCTCAGCATCCCTCAGTCCCATTACATGAAGCTTGTCACGATTTCGGGAAAAGGGTGCATACAATTTTCTCATA
The DNA here is from genome assembly GCA_023140455.1 of Desulfobacteraceae bacterium. The sequence goes on from JAGLLQ010000070.1 coordinate 1,417, forward strand.
ACATCTGTGGCTTTTTTTGAGCCACTCCCGATTATAATTCTATCAGGGCTCATGAAATCGTCAACTGCATTGCCTTCTTTTAAAAATTCAGGATTACTTACAACATCAAAGCCAATCTTGAGCCCACGTTTATCAAGTTCCTGTTGGATGGCCTGCCTGACTGTGTCAGCTGTTCCTACTGGAACTGTTGATTTATCTACTATGACTGCATAATCTTCAAGGTTTTTCCCAATCTCCTTTGCAACTGCAGTAACATATTGCAGATCAGCTGATCCATCTTCGCCGGGAGGGGTTCCTACTGCAATAAAATAAATATTTGAACCTTTCATTGCTTCAGGAAGAGAAGGGCTGAATTTAAGAAGTTCGGTTTTGTAATTTTTTAAAACAATGGGTTCAAGCCCTGGTTCATAAATGGGAAGAATGCCTTTTTTTAGGTTTTCTAACTTTTTAGTATCAATATCTACACAGGTAACATGATTTCCCATTTCTGAGAAACATGCTCCTGTAACAAGCCCTACATATCCTGTTCCTACAACTACTATTTGCATATTAAGTGTTCCTTTGTATTAAGTGTTATCGACCGTAAATAAAACCCTCTTGACTGATGCAGATCAAGACTTCCTGGGCTGCCTCATCAGGAGTTAAGTCTGTGGTATCAATACGGAGTTCCGGGTTTTCCGGAATTTCATATGGGTCATCAACACCGGTAAAGCCTTTTAAAAGCCCGGCTCGTGCTTTTGCATACATACCTTTCCGGTCTCTTTTTTCGCATTCACTTATTGGTGTTGAGATATGGACTTCAAAGAATCCGCCATGGCTTTCTATGGAAGATCGTATTTCTGAGCGTGTTCGTTCATAGGGTGCAATAGGGGCACATATTGCTATGCCTCTATTTTTTGTAATTTCAGCTGCAACAAATCCTATTCGTTTGACATTGATATCTCTGTGTTCTTTTGAAAAATTCAACTCGCTTGATAAATTTCTCCTGACAATATCTCCATCTAAAAGAGAGACAGGTCTTGTGCCTATTTCCAGAAATCTTGAATAAAGAACCTTGGCAATTGTGGACTTGCCTGCTCCTGATAAACCAGTAAGAAAAATTGTAAAGCCCTGTTTTGTGGGCATGGGATATGATTTTTGGAGTTCTTCAACAACTTCAGGAAAACTTGCCCATTCAGGCACTTTTTTTCCTGATCGTATTCTTTTGCTTATATCGGTTCCGGAAAGAGATATGCTTTCCTGTTTTTCAGGAACTTTACTCGCAATTTGATATTCATCTTCAAAAGGAACATAAACCAT
>JAGLLQ010000071.1 GCA_023140455.1 Desulfobacteraceae bacterium
GGATCAATAAAGAAAACCAGGATTTTTTCTGATATAAGGCCTGATTTTAAAGCCCTTGCTTTTTTTTCAACTATTAAGCAAACCCATGATGATTCAATATTAGTCTCATTTGTAAATCTCCTTGAGAAAGAGGGTATTACAATTAAGCCATCTACATTCCTTTTACCTGAACTGATTAATAAAAAAGGTTGCTGGACAAAGAGAAAGCCTTCAAAATCAGAAGCCCAGGATATCATAGCAGGTTGGCCCATAGCTAAAGCGATTGGAAGATTTGATATCGGTCAATGTATTCTTGTCAGTAATGGGAGTATATTGGCTGTTGAAGCAATAGATGGTACTGATGCAACTATCTTACGCGGCGGAGCTCTTGGGGATAAAGAGACTGTAGTAGTAAAGATATCCAAGCCAAATCAGGATTTGAGATTTGATCTTCCATGTTCCGGGTGTAATACCATTGAAACTATGCACAAAGCTAACGCATCAGTACTTGTGCTTGAAGCTGAAAAGAGTATCTCATTTGATCGTGAGAAAATGATTTTGCTTGCCAATAAATATAATATTTGCATCCAGGTAATGGATGACAGCGATTTTATCTAAAAAGTCAAAATATTAGTTTTCTTTTGATTTGACAATGTTTTTAGGATATTATTAATTTAGTTAACTAAAAACAGCATAAAGTAATTAAAAATTAATTATCTATAAAGGTCAGCCATTTAACTTGATTACAACTGAATTAATTATACTTATAATCTGCCTCTTTTTGTCAGGCTTCTTTTCATCTTCTGAAACAGCTCTTTTTTCAATAAGCCAGGTTAAAGCTCTGCATATTTCAAAAGATGGGTCTAAAGTTGATAAGCTTATACTGTATATGAAGAAGGATTCTCATAAACTTCTTACAACAATCCTTATTGGCAATAATCTTGTTAATATTTGTGCCTCGGCACTTGCAACTAAAATTGCAATAGAATATTTCAAATCTAATGCTGTAGGAATTGCAACTGGAATAATGACTTTTCTTATTCTTGTAGTTGGTGAGATTTTCCCAAAATCTTTTGCAACACAAAATAACATTTTTGTGGCAAGAGTTGTTATTATTCCAATTTTTTGGCTTTCAAAATTATTTACTCCTATAATTTTTTTATTAAATTTTATTCCAAAAATTATAGGTGTTTTTGATAAATCTCCTTTTGCTACAGAAGATGAATTAATCACAATGGTTGAAGTCATAGAGGAAGAAGGAGAAATCAAGGAAGAAGAAAAAGAATTCATCACAAATATTTTTGAATTTGATGATACAAGTGCTTCGGAAATTATGACTCCCAGGGCTGATGTGTTTGTTATTGATATTGAAAATGAAATTGATATCAAATCAATAATTGAATCAGGCTTTACAAGAGTACCTGTAATGAAAGGCAATATTGATAATATTGTAGGTATTATAAATGTTAAATATTTATTTGCTGAGTTCCATAAATCTTGTGCTGATAATGGATCTGGCGAACTTGACATAAAAAAAATAATGCAAAAACCCAATTTTATTCCAGATTCAAAAAAGCTCGATTCTCTTTTACATGAGTTTAAAAAGTTGAAAAATCATTTAGGTGTTGTGATTGATGAACATGGTGGGATGTCTGGTATTGTTACCCTTGAGGATGTTGTTGAAGAAATAGTCGGTGAAATTACTGATGAGACAGATAAGCTTGAGCCGGATATTACTAAAATAAAAGGTGGGAACTGGCTTGTTGCCGGTAAAATTGATATTGATGAACTAAACAAAAAAACAGGCCTGTCAATCCCTGAAGCAAATGAGTATGATACGTTTTCAGGATATGTTCTTAATATGATAGGAAGAATTCCTGAAGTTGGCGAGACAATAAAGACTGAAAATTGTACTATAATAGTAAGAGAAAAAGATGGAAACAGAATTAAACGTTTTGTTTTGAAAATAGAATCACAAAAAATAGAGAAACAATAGTCTAATACTAAGATCACTTTTCATTATGAGTAAGCATATATTTATTTCAACTGGTGATTTCTCAGGCGATTTGCATGCCAGCGCCTTGATTAATCAAATAAAACAGATTAACCAGAATAATAAATCTGATAATATTCAGATAACAGGTATCGGTGGCAATAAAATGCGTATAAATTCTGACGTATATCTTGCAGATACTTTAAGTATAGAAGGGTTTGGGCTTAATGGACTTTTTAGCAAGTATTTATTTTTTAAAAATCTTTTAAACAATAAAATAAAAACCTATTTTGAATTAAATTGCCCTGACCTTATTATATTAGTCGATTTCTATGGGTTTAATATACATATTGCCAAATATGCAAAAAAACTATTAATTCCAGTAGTTTATTATATCAGCCCCCAGGTATATGCTTCACGGGAATATCGGGTTAAGAATATTAAAAAATATGTAGATAAGGTTATATGTATTTTCCCTTTTGAAAAAAAAGTGTATGAAAAGTATGAAGTTAAAGCTGATTACTTTGGTAATCCTCTTGTTGATATTATAGAACATAAACTTAAAACTGAAGATACCGATTTAATAATAGAAAAATATAAAGGCATGAATCTTATTGGTTTAATGCCGGGCTCAAGGAAATCGGAACTAAAATCACTTTTACCCCCTATGCTGAATATTATTAAGATAAGCAAAGTATATAAATCTGCTAAAATTTTACTGTTTGCTGCAGGCTCTCTCGAAAAATCATCTATAGAGCAAATTTGTGAATCTTCTGATATTAATGAGCATGTAAATATAATTTATGGAGAGAATTATGCATTAAGGGCAAAATTAAGCTTTTGTTTAACAGCATCTGGAACTATTACTGTAGAAAATGCAATATTGGGTATCCCAATGATAATAATGTATAAGCTGCCCTGGCTTACATTTAAAATTGCAAAAGCCATCGTAAAAGTTAAATACATTGGAGTTCCTAATCTTTTGGCCCAAAAAGAAATTTTACCTGAATATATTCAAACCATTAATGAAGAAAAAATTGCAGATAAAGTTTCAGAATGGCAAAATAATCCACAGGAATTAGATTCTGTAAAACAATCTTTAAATAAGGTAACAGAGATGATTGGAAAACCAGGAGTTGTTAAACAGGCTGCACAAACCTGCCTTTCTTTTATTAAATAGCTGCTTTTTTTTTCTTTTTTAATACATCTTTTAAAAAATTACCTGTATATGATTTTGAAGTGTCTGCTATCTGTTCGGGCGTGCCAACAGCTATTATTTTACCACCTTTATCACCACCTTCAGGTCCGAGATCAATGATATGGTCAGCATATTTAATAACATCAAGATTATGTTCTATTACTATAACAGTGTTCCCGGTTGAAACAAGTCTGTTTAAGACATTTAAAAGTTTTTTAATATCATCTGTGTGAAGTCCTGTAGTTGGCTCATCAAGAATAAATACTGTTCTTCCGGTGCTTCTTTTGCTCAGTTCTTTGGCAAGTTTGATTCTTTGGGCTTCGCCACCTGATAAAGTTGTGGCAGACTGGCCGAGTTTTATATAGCCTAAGCCAACATCAATAAGGGTTTTAAGTTTAATGCTGATAGTTGGTATCTTGCTGAAAAACCTTGATGCCTGATTTATTGTCATATTTAATACATCTGCAATATTTTTGTCTTTATATTTTACATCAAGGGTTTCTCTGTTATATCTTTTGCCTTTGCAGACATCGCAGGATACATAGACATCGGGTAGAAAGTGCATTTCAATTTTAAGTATTCCATCTCCACGGCATGCTTCACATCTTCCACCTTTAACATTAAAACTGAACCTTCCAGGCTTATAACCTTTTGCCTTTGCTTCATTTGTCTGGGAGAAAAGTTCTCTTATATATGTGAAGACCTGAGTATAAGTTGCAGGGTTACTTCTTGGTGTCCGCCCGATTGGTGATTGATTAATATGTATTACCTTATCAAGGTATTCTAAACCTTTTATGCCTTCATGGACTCCGGGAGGTGTTTTCGCATGATGGAGATGAGCAGCTAAAATTCTGTAAAGAGTTGAAAAAACAAGTGTGGATTTCCCTGAGCCAGAGACTCCTGTAACGCATATAAAAGTACCTAAAGGGAATGATGCATCAATGGATGCAAGATTGTTTGAGGATGCTTTAATGACTTTTAATTGTTTCCCATTCCCTTTTCTTCTTTTTGAAGGGATTTCAATTTCTTTTTTTCCTGAAAGATAATCACCAGTGATAGAACCAGAGGCTTTAATAAGTTGTTCAGGAGTACCTTTAAAGACAACTTTCCCACCATTTATACCAGCACCGGGTCCCATATCTATTACATAATCTGATGCAAGAATAGTCTCTTCATCATGTTCTACCACAAGTACAGTGTTGCCAAGATTTTTAAGGTTCATAAGAGTGTGAAGAAGCCTTTTATTATCCCGCTGATGAAGCCCTATACTCGGTTCATCAAGCACATAAAGAACACCTGTGAGTTTTGAACCAATTTGAGTTGCAAGCCTGATCCTCTGGCTCTCTCCTCCTGATAAAGTAGTAGCAGATCTGTTAAGTGTGAGATATTCAAGGCCTACATTTTGAAGAAATTCAATTCTTTCAATTATTTCTTTGATAATGCCTTGAGCAATTATTTTATTTTTATCGGAAAGTTGAATAGATGAAATAAATTGTTTTGCTTTTTCAACTGAAAGACTTGTCAATTGGGATATGGTTTTATCTCCAAATTTGACAGAATTAGAAGCCCTGTTCAATCGAGCACCTGAGCAGGCAGAGCATTCTTTAAAGTTAAGATATTTTTTTATATCTTCTCTTGCCCAACTTGATCCTGTTTCATGATACCGCCTTTTTAAATTCGGGATAATGCCTTCAAATTTTTTATTATAAATTTTTCTTTTATCATTTCTTTCAATATAAAATGGAATTTTTTTTGATTTTGATCCATATAGAAGGACATTTTGAAATTTAATATCAAGTTTATTAAAAGGTGTATAAATATCCTCTTTGTAAAAAGCAGTTAAGGCATCAAGGAATTCTATAAACTGGACAGAATTCCTTGATGCCCATGGAAGGATTGCACCATCCCTTAAAGATAAAGACTGGTTTGGAACAATGAGATCTGGGTCAAATTCTGTAACAGAACCTAATCCATCACATTGGGGGCATGCTCCCTGGGGAGAATTGAAAGAGAAGCTTGCAGGAGTAAACTCAGGATAGCTGATATTACATTTTACACATGAAGCATCTTCGCTGAATAATACTTCTTCATTTTCTGCGAGTTTTAAAATATTAATAAGACCATTTGAAAGCCCAAGTGCAAGTTCAATGGAGTCAGTAAGCCTTTTTTCAATTCCGTGTTTGATTATTAATCTGTCAACAACTATATCAATGGCATGTCTTTTATTTTTTTCAAGTTTAGGGAGTTCTTCAGTTAAAAAGATTTCCTTGTTAATTCGAACTCTGGCAAACCCTTGTCTTTTAATATTTTGTAATGTTTTTTCATGTGTTCCCTTTTTATTATTAACAACGGGAGAGAGTATAATTATTTTGGCTTGATCTTTGAATTTTAGAATTCTGTCAATTATCTGATCTATTGACATGGATGATATAGGGCTGTTGCACTTATAGCAATGAGATACTCCCACTCTTGCATATAAGAGCCGCAGGTAGTCATATATTTCAGTTACTGTTCCAACAGTAGAACGAGGGTTGTGGGAAGTTGATTTTTGGTCAATTGAAATTGCAGGTGAAAGTCCGTCAATGCGCTCTACATCTGGTTTATCCATTAAACCTAAAAATTGACGAGCATATGCAGATAAACTCTCTGTATATCTTCGTTGACCTTCTGCATAAATAGTATCAAACGCTAAAG
>JAGLLQ010000072.1 GCA_023140455.1 Desulfobacteraceae bacterium
TCAAAAAATCTATTGACATAAAAGCAATAATACGAGAAATAAATATGGATATGAATAGTATTAAAAGTACTAATATATGTAATTAAAAATTTGATATAATTTTTTATTTTATAATGGAGGTAAAAAAATAGCATGGGTGAAGCAGCTATTAAAATTGGCGGGAACAGAAAAAGTGTCTTTAAAGACAAAGTTATGGAAATTCTGCCTGATGGTGGAAATCTGAATGCATGTCTTACTTGTGGAGCATGTTCATCTGGATGCCCCGCAACCGGACTTGCAGATATGGATCCAAGAAAATTCTTAAGAATGGCAGCTCTTGGAATGGATGAGGAACTATTAAGCTCAGAATGGGCATGGATGTGCACAATGTGCCAAAGATGTGTCTATGTATGTCCCATGGAAATTAATATTCCACAGCTGATTTTTAATGTCAGACAATCATGGCCAAGAGAAACAAGACCAAAAGGTATCCTTGGTTCCTGTGACGCAGCACTGGCTAATGAATCAGGAAGTGCCATGGGGACTCCGCCTGATGACTTTGACTTTGTTGTTGGTGATGTTCTTGAAGAATACCAGGAAGCACAGCCTGAATTTGCAGACATGCAGGCTCCCATAGACAAACCAGGTGCTGAATTTGTTCTTAATCAGAACTCAAGAGAACCTGTAACTGAACCTGATGAGCTTGTACCTCTCTGGAAAATCCTTCATACTGTAGGTGCAGACTGGACATATACCAGCAAAGGTTGGGGAGGAGAAAACTACTGCATGTTCCTTGCTGATGATGATGCATGGAAACATCTCACTAAACAATCAGCAGATGCTGCCGATGAAGTGGGGTGCAAGACGTTCCTCAATACCGAGTGAGGGCACGTTACATTCTCAGTCCTGGCAGGACTGAAAAAATATAATCTTGAGCATAAATTTCAGGTAAAAAATATCTATGAATATTATGCAAAATGGATCAGAGAAGGAAAGCTCAAAGTCAACTCAGACTGGAACAAAGATTTAAAAATCAAATTCACTGTTCAGGATCCTTGTCAGATTGTACGTAAGTCATATGGTGATCCGATTGCTGAAGATTTAAGATTTGTTGTAAAATCAGTTGTTGGTGAAGAAAATTTTGTTGACATGACACCGAATAAATCCAACAACTTCTGTTGCGGTGGTGGTGGAGGATTCCTCCAGTCTGGCTACAAAGATGAAAGACTGGCATATGGAAAAATTAAAGATGGTCAGATTAAGGCAACGGGAGCTGATTATTGTATAGCACCTTGTCATAATTGCCATGCCCAGATCCATGAACTAAGCCATCATTATGGCAGTGAATACCCTGTGGTTCATCTGTGGACATTGATTTGCCTGTCTCTTGGTATCTTGGGTCCAAATGAACGTGAGTATCTTGGTGATGACCTCAAAGGAGTTGATGTATTTCATCCGGAAACAGAATTGTAGTAAATAAAATATTTATTTTATAAAAAATTAAAACCCGGACAGGTCTATTCTGTATCGGGTTTTAATTTTTTCTTTTAAAAAAGGCTATTTTAAAAAGTAAAAAAAATTGCTCTGATTTTCAAACTATGATATTGAAAATAAATTATGACAGAAATAATCAGTTTAGCAAATCAAAAAGGTGGAGTAGGGAAAACAACTACAGCAGTCAATTTATCAGCAGCACTTGCTGAATTTGGGAAAAAGACTCTGCTTGTTGATTGTGATCCCCAGGCAAATACCACAACCAGTCTTGGCATAGATAAACCTTCTCTTAAGAGTTCCATGTATGATGCAATGATTGGAGAGGCTGATATCAATGCAATTATCATGTCAACAGACCAGACAAACTTAAAAATTCTTCCAGCTAATGTTGATCTTATCGGCTTTGAAGTCGAGATGATAGGAGAAGAGGGAAGAGAAAAAATTTTAAGGCATCTGCTGAAAGAAATCAAAGATGATTTCGAATATATTATTATTGATTGCCCACCTTCTCTTAGTCTGTTAACCCTGAATGCACTTTGTGCTTCAACTTCAATAGTAGTACCACTTCAAAGTGAATTCTTTGCCTTGGAAGGACTAAGCCAGCTGCTTGATACAGTAAAAAGAATCAAATCATCTGTTAATTCCAACCTGAAAATTAAAGGTATTCTGTTTACAATGTATG
>JAGLLQ010000073.1 GCA_023140455.1 Desulfobacteraceae bacterium
CAATGCTGGTGGAGTAAGCGTATTAGCTCACCCTGGTATATTTAAAGACAGTAAAAATTTCTCTATTGAAAAACTCGTAAGCGACTTGAAAAAATTTGGGCTTAACGGTATTGAAGCTTGCTACACTTCTCATACCCAGGAGCAGACAACTTTTTTTATCGATCTTGCTCAAAAGCAAGAAATGATTATCACAGGTGGCTCTGATTTCCACGGTTCACTTAACCAAGGAGTTAACATTGGTACTGGTCGTGGCGAACTTGTTGTATATGATGAAATTTATACTAACCTGATAAACTCAATTGAAACATTACACAGTAAAAATAATTCCCTTGAAATTCTTGAAAAAAATATTAACTATAAATTTACAGATCAATCATTACTTTTAAATGCTCTTCAACACCGATCATACACCCACGAAAGTAGTGATGAAAAATTAAAAGATAATGAACGGCTCGAATTCCTTGGTGACGCAGTTATTGAACTTTGTATAAGCCAGCTTTTAATGGAACATGCCCCTAAAAAGAATGAAGGTGAACTTTCAAAATTAAGAGCAAGTCTTGTAAGTGAGCCGGCTCTTGCCGGTATGGCAAGAAAAATCAATCTGGGAAAATTCATTCTGCTTGGTAAAGGTGAGCTGCTCTCAAATGGGCGGGAAAAAGATTCTATTCTGTCAGACACATTTGAAGCAGTGATTGCTGCAATTTATCTTGATTCCAATTTTGACACAACCTATTCTCAGATTAACCAACTATTCTCTGAAGAAATAGAAATAATTGCAAAAAAAGCTGCTGAAATTGATCATAAGAGCAAACTCCAGGAGATTGTGCAGCAAACAGAGGATACTGCACCTGTATATGAAGTTGTTAACGAAACAGGGCCGGATCATGACAAAACATTTGAGGTTGCTATTGATACTCTCAGTATTTCTGCAACAGGTACCGGGAAAACAATTAAAGCTGCTGAGCAGAATGCTGCTGCCAATGCTCTTAAACAAATAAAAGAGAATACTCAATAGCCTTCTATGAGCTAATTTAGTATTATTTAATGCAGTCTATACAAAAACCCCTTGTCATACCAATCTTCATCCCGCATTATGGATGCCCTCATATGTGTGCATTCTGCAATCAATCAATTATTACTAATACAAAACATAGATTGCCGGATGCTGAAACCATTAATGAAATCACAAATGAATATTTAAACTTCAAAGGCACAAGAAGCCCGGTTCAGCTCGCATTTTTCGGTGGTAACTTTCTTGGACTTGATCCTTCTTATATTCTTGAAGTACTCGACATAGCTTTAACACTAAAGCAAAATAATAAAATAGATTCAGTAAGATTCTCCACAAGACCTGATACAATTTCAAAAGCCAACCTGGACCTGATTAAAAATTTTCCGGTTTCTACCATAGAACTTGGTGTACAATCAATGGATGATGAAGTTCTTGCATTGTCAAACCGTGGTCACAATACTCAATCAACCATTGACGCGGTTTCCCTTTTAAAAGAATACAGATTTGAAATTGGTATGCAAATGATGGTTGGGCTTCCTAAAGACGACAACGAATCAATGCTCAAAAGTGCATACGAAATATTAAAACTTCGACCTGATTTTATAAGAATCTACCCCTTGATTGTTTTAAAAGGCAGCCTTATTGCACAATGGTATAATTCCGGCAGATACAAACCTTTAGACCTTGATAGATGTGTTGATCTTGTAAAAAAAATCTACCTGATTTTTAATGATAGAAATATTCCTGTTATCAGAATGGGGTTGCAGGCTTCTGAAATGCTTCAAGATGATGAATCAATGCTTGCAGGCCCGTGGCATCCAGCCTTTGGTCATCTTGTGTTATCTGAAATATTTTTTGATAAAGCTGTATCAAAAATAAAAAAACAACTTGCCGAAGACCCCGAGACTAATATTCTTTCCCTTGGCATTAACCCATCTTCAGAATCAAAGCTTAGAGGAGATAAAAATAATAATTTCCTAAGGTTAAAAAAAAGATTTCCTGGAATAAAATTAGAGATTAATACTGACCCTTCAATAGACAAAGAAGCTGTTAAAGTTAAATTTCCTCTTTAAAAAAATCATCTTTGGAAATTACTTCAGTATCCATCCTTGGAGTATATTCTGTTGGGACCGTTCCTTCTTTAAAACACTCAAAGGCAACTTTCTGAGATTCCTCTATGGGCAAAAGACCTGTTGTTGCATCTATTTTTGCAAAAACAACACCTTCAGGCACATTAAAAGTTCTTACTGATTTCCCCTCAAGGATATCCTGCATATAATGAAGCCATATAGGTGCAGCTGCTCTTGAGCCGGTCTCTCCCTTACCCATTGGTTTTTCTTGATCAAATCCCACCCATACCCCGGTGGTATACCTTGGAGTATAGCCTAAGAACCATGCATCAAAAAGATTGTTAGTTGTCCCGGTTTTTCCTGCAACAGGCCGTTTCAATTCTTTCACACGCCATCCAGTACCTGATTTTACAACAGCTTCCAAAAGATGAGTAATAATATATGCAGTAGTCATATCTATGACTTTTTTTCTTTTAAGTTCTGATTCTTCTAGTATGTTTCCATGTCTGTCCACTATTTTTGTAATAAAAACAGGTTCTACCAGGTATCCTAAATTGGAAAAAACAGAATATGCATTAACCATTTCTAACAGGCTTGTACCTGAAGATCCAAGTGCAATGGATAGATCACGATTAATGTCTGATTTAATGCCAAGTTTTCTTGCATAATCTATAACATAATCTATTCCAATGTCTTTTAATATTTTAATTGTTACAATATTTCTTGATTTCACAAGAGCTGTTCTTAGCAAAGTCGGGCCAAAAAATTTTTCATGGTAATTCTTTGGTTTCCATATAAAATCCCGTTCTTCATCTTCAAATATAATAGGAGAATCTATAATAATGCTTGCAGCAGTATATCCTTTATCTATAGCTCCTGCAAAAATGATGGGTTTAAATGATGAGCCCGGCTGCCGTCTCGATTGTGTTGCTCTGTTAAACTGGCTCTCTAAATAATCCATTCCGCCAATCATTGTTTTTACATGACCGGTTTCTGCTTCAATGCACAGAAGAGCGGCCTGGGTATCAGGTTCCTGTTCAAGTTCAAACGTCCAGAGATCAGAATCTTCAATTTTATCTTTTGGTGTCACCCAGATAACATCGCCTACTTTCAAAACCTGTTTAGTATGTTTAATAATACTTTGCCAGGTTGCCTTTTCAGGATCTGGTTTTCTTGCCCAGAAAAGGGATTCGCCTTTAATCTTACCCTGATAATTTCCCACCCGGACTATAGCATGATTATCATTTTCATTTACCGCAAGCACTACACCCTGATACATGGTCTCTTTTTGCAGAGAACTATGTTCCATTTCTTCAGCTATTTGTCTGCAGAAAGATTCAACTTTTAAGGCCGGCACATGCTTTATATGATCTCTGTAGCCCTGCCGTTTATCAAGTTTTTTTAAACCGGCAACAACCTGTTTTCTTCCAACCTTCTGCATTTCGATATTAACAGCAGTATAGACTTTCAGACCTTCGTTATATAATACATCTTTGCCATATTTTTCTTCAACATATCGTCGAACATATTCAGTATAACAAGGAACTCTTTCAATAAACCAATTTTTCCTTGGTTTAATATCAAGTTTTTTATTCATTGCTTCAGTGGCCTGAAGATTTGTTATGAATCCACCCTCTTTCATTCGGTTTAAAACATAGATCTGCCTTTGCTGTGCTCTTTTAGGATGCCTGAATGGAGAATATTTACTTGGAGCCTGGGGCAGACCTGCAATCATTGAACTCTCTGACAGATCAAGCTCCTTTGCATGTTTTCCAAAATAATTTTCAGCTGCTGCTTCTACACCATAAGCCCCATGACCCAAGTATATCTGATTTAAATAAAGATAAAGTATCTCATCTTTTGAAAAACCCTTTTCAATACGATAAGCCAGTATCGCCTCTTTCAGCTTTCGTTCATATGTTCTGGCAGGTGTAAGAAAGAATGACTTTGCAACTTGCTGAGTAATTGTACTGCCGCCCTGTACAATAGTGCCGGCTTGCAAATTTTTAATCATTGCTCTGAAAATACTGAAAAAATCAACTCCAGGGTGTTCCCTGAATCTTGAATCCTCTGCTGCGACAAAAGCATTTTTCAACTGCTCCGACATTTCAGTAAGCGGGATAACAAGTCTTCGCTGATTATAAAACTCTCCTATTTTTCTTTGGTCATCAGAATAAACACTTGTTACAGTTGAAGGGGAATAATCCTGTAATGTGTTAATTTTTGGCAGGTCTTTGCTAATAAAATAATATAGACCTGTAAGAGTTCCTACACTGAGTAATATTACAATGATACTGACAAGAAGACCCCATTTAATTAGTGAATAAAGGAGTGTTTTCTTTCTTCTTCTTTTTATTATTCTGGTTTTACTATTTGTATTCTTATTTTTATCTGCCATAAATTTGATAATTTCAAAATAAAATTATTATTACACCCAGCAATAAATAGCAAATAAATCCTTTAATAGCAAGCTTTCATCTTGTAAAACCTATCCTTTTGTCCAAAGGATTGCTTTTCGTTTTTTTGGTATTTCTTTTTTTAGATCATCAATTTTACCAAAAGTTAGAATGTTTGCCATGCAATGCTTTACACATGCAGGTTCAAGCCCGTCTTTCACCCTTTTTGTACAGAAAACACAGACTTTAGTAAAAAAAGGCATATTTGTAATATATAATTTACCATTGGGGAGTTTATGAATTAATTCCTGGACTTCCACTCCTCCAAGTTTGCCTGCTTGATGTTTATGTTCCTGTTTACATGCGACCACACAAGTCTTACAGCCTGTACAATATTCATAATCTATAAGCATCCCATACTGAGACATTTTTACTTCCGACATATATTTACCCTCTCACTTTATGAACTTCACGCTGCGTAAACTTTACACAACATACTTTTTATTGGGCTTCCCAAACCAGCTTTCCCTTGTTTTCCCATGGGTATAAGCTGATTAACATTTACATCCCACACACCAAAGAGTGAAGGTTCTGCGCCCTCTTTTTCCGGGAACCACCAGCCATGTTCAGCCATAACTACTCCAGGATGGATAATGGGTGTAACAAGAGCTCTAACCGTAATTTTTCCAAGCCAGTTTTCGACACACACCATTGCACCATCACTAATTCCAAGCTTTGCAGCTGTATCAGGATGTATTTCAAACACAGGTTCCGGGGACTGCTCTCTTAACCATGGAATCTGTCGATGTTCTGAATGAAAATATGGACCCATTCTTCTTCCAGTGGTCAAAATCAAGGGATATTCCTTGAAAAGGTTTGGTGTACTTACCGGACTATAGGGCGGTTCTTCATGATATGGTAATGGCTCAAGATCCCATCCTTCCAACATTGACGAATAAAGTTCAACCTTGCCGGATGGAGTTTTGAAACCTTTCTTTTTATCTTCCCTTAATAATCCCTTTTCATATCTCTTATATGGAGCACTCGGGTGACCTTTTGGCGGGAGCATCCATGTCTTTTCCTGAAGTTCTTTATAGGTCATGTCTGCAGACTCTAATATTCCATCAAAAAGATCATGCACAGTGTCATAGGGAAAATCCTTCATAAACCTTTTTGAAAGCTCAAGATTGATTTCAATATCAGATTTGCATTCACCTACTTCAACAACTTTATTAATTGACTGTAAAGGAACCCACCAGGCTTTGATACTGTCTTTTTCAAGAAATGTAGCCGCAGGCAACACAATATCGCAAAGCATGGCTGTTGGTGTCATAAATAGATCAACACATGCCAGAAAATCTAATTTTTTAAGAGCCTTTATCCATTTTTGAGGTTCCATCCCTGTACATGCCAGAGGATTTGCTGTTTGAATCCACATCCCTTTAATTTTATAAGGATCTTCTGAGAATATCTGCTCTAATACCTTATCAGGTTGTGCCCATGCCCGAAAATCCCTTATAGCTCCATAATCATCTATGCCAATCCTCTTTTTTGCAGCTTCTTCAGGCAAACTTAATATTGCACCACCTGTGTGATAAGGATAGGTAACAACATCATAGGCATATTTTGCTATCACATTGCCTCCCGGAATATCAAGATTCCCGGTAATACACCAGAGGTGATTGATTGCCTGGGATGTTGGAACAGTTGATGGAATCGTATCTATGGGTAGCCCCCAATGAAGAACAGATGGTTTACTTTTTGCGTATATTCGGGCAGCCTTTATTATCTTATCTTTATCAACCCATGTTATTTTTGATACTTTTTCAGGTGTATATTGTTCAGCATTTTCCTTGTAGAGAGTCCAGACAGTTTTACATCTTACTGTTTTGCCATTGGCAAGAGCTATATCGAATTCACCTTCCATGGATGGTTCTGCATCACTATATTTCTGGTTTTCAGAATCCCAGATAATAATTTTATTGTTTTTATCACATGCTAAATAATTTTTTTCAGAACCATTCTCATCAATATCGCTCTCTTTTAAAAGTTTTGTCTCTTTTAAATCTGTTCTTACAAGAAAAGGAGAATTAGTCCATTTTGTTACAAAATCTTCATCATAGAATTTTTCTTTAATAATAACATGTAAAAAACCTAAAGCCAGAGCAGCATCTGTACCGGGTCTAAGCTGCAGCCAGAGTTTTGCGCGGGATGCTATCCATGTACATCTAGGATCTATAACAAGAAAGTCAGTTCCCTTTTTCATCAAATCCACAAACCAGTGGCCAAAAAATCCATCAGGACATGTGGCAGGAAGATTTTGTCCCCAGACTGTAACAGTTTCAGGAATTGTATATTCAGGATCATTATAGCGTTCAGGAAGCCATTGAGATGCATCTGCGACAGCAAAATCTCCCTGGGTTATTGACATCATCAAAAGTCTTGGTGTGTAACAGGAAATACCTGAGAGACCAAACATCCAGTTAGGACTTCCATAAGCATATGCCAGCATTGAGATCCAGCCTCCGATGTCCCTGCCTGTTCCCTGGTGAAAAATCATGCTTTCAGGTCCGTATTCATCCCTGATTTTTTTCATTTTTTCTTCGATAAAATCAAAAGCTTCATCCCAGGATATTTCCTCAAACTTGTTCTCACCTCTTTCGCCAACTCTTTTCATTGGCTTGGTAAGTCTGTCAGGGTGATACATATACTGGGTCATGGAAAGAGCTCGTGAACACAACCTACCCTGATTCCAGGGATGATCAGGATCACCCTCAATCTTAATAACCTTACCATTCTTAACATGGGCAAGAATCCCACAGCCTCCATGGCAACCAGGACCTGGAGACCAGGTTGTAGTTTTGATTATTTTGACTTCATCGTCTTTCATAACCTCTCCTTAATTTCGTTATTCTTCCACCTCATCAGGTAATGGTTTCCTTATTTTACACAGGAGATGTTTAATAGGAGCACCCAAGCCGTCCTTTCCCTGATTATTCATTGGAATAAGCATATTTATATTTGACTTGAATGTTTTAAATAATGGATCATCTTTTTCTTCGGGAAACCACCATCCATGGGCAGCCATTACCATCCAGGAAGGAACAATTGGTGTTATTTTTGCTTTAAATAGAGCTTTCCCCATCCAGTTTTCTACAATTATCCATTCCCCATGCAAAATATTATTTTCCTTTGCAGTATCAGGATGAATCTCCACAACAGGATCAGGGTCAAGTTCTCTCAGCCAGGGAATATTTCGATGTTCAGTATGAAAAAACACAGGTGATCTTCTGCCTGTTGACAAAATCAAAGGGAAATCTTTTGCAAGATCAGGCCTGGAGACAGGTGTAAATGGAGGTTCTTTATGATAAGGCAATGGTGGCAAGCTCCATTCTTCTCTTAATGTTGCATATAATTCAAACTTACCAGTAGGTGTTGTAAAACCCGGCTTACCATCAGAGCGCAACAAACCTTTTTTATGCCTGTGGTAGGGTCTTGATGGGTGCCCTTCTGGAGGTAATGCCCATCCCTTTTGTTGAAGTTCCTTAAAATCCATGCCGGAAGGTTCAATGATCTCATCAAAAAGTTCATGAACCGTTTCCCATTTAAAATCAGGGTCAAATCTTTT
>JAGLLQ010000074.1 GCA_023140455.1 Desulfobacteraceae bacterium
CAAAGCACTTCTGTTAATTTTATGGTAAAATTAAAATTATTAAAGTGAATAAAAGCCGCATTATTATCGATTATAGTTGATTGGTAGTCGATAATTTATTCTAATTTTTATAAAATAGGAAGTAGTTAAATGATAAAGTATTTTGGTAATATGGATGTTAAAATTAAAATTTTATGGTGTTATTTAATTTGGTACCTTTATTTTGTAATCAAATACTTTGATATTGACCCATATCTTTGGGGCTGCTCTCTTGGTATTTCAATTTTAGTAGGCTTTGCACTTAATATTAATTCCTTTGATTCTCCTAAAGATATCTTAAAGCTTGAGGATAAATAGAAGATTCTTAGATTTTTTATCATACCATTCTGTGTTTCAAGTTTTCCTGCTGTAATTAAAGGAAAAGGTTTTCTGCTCTTTTTCTCCCCAAAAGCTATTGAAAATTTTTATGCAATATTAATATGTATTCTTTTTTGGACAACAACGTTTTATTGTAAAAAAATTTGCAGATCTGAGATAAGTAAGGCATTAAATTAATAGAAAAGCTATAGATTATTCTTGTTTCTCTAAAACCAAAGCTGTTCTTGTCGGGATATACAGGCTAAGTTTTGAATCAGCAATAGTAAAGTGAACTTGATTTGAATCTAATCTGTCATTACCCCCAAAATTTGAATTATCAGTTTCAAATATCATTTTATATTTTCCGGGGGGTGCTTTAAACATATAATTTGTATATGAAGTAATACTATTAAAATTAAAGACAAAAAGAAAATTTTTCCTTTTAAAAACTAATATTTTGTCATCCTCATGTACGTATATAAGCTCGTTTTTATTATTCTCTAAATCTAAAAATTTTTTACTAAGGTTGATCATTTCCAAATCAAAATCACCAAGTTTTGAAAAATACAAATCTTTATTGTATCTTAAAGACCATTGTCTACGTGCGTAATGATGGGACCAGTTATTTTTTTGAGAGGGGAAATCAATCCATTCCGGATGTCCAAATTCATTACCCATGAAATTTAAATACCCATTCTTAGCAGTTGCAATAGTAATTAATCTGATCATCTTGTGAAGAGCAACCGCTCTGAAAGTTTCAATGCTTTTATTATCCAAAGACATAGAGTCATAGATATTGTGGTCGAGAAGCCGCATCATTATGGTTTTATCACCTACAAGAGCCTGATCATGAGATTCAGCATAACTGATCGTTTTTTCATCTTCCCTACTGGCATTGAGTTCATTCCACAGTACATTAAGGTTCCATTCCTCATCTTTTTTTTCTTTTAAAAGTCTGATCCAGAAATCAGCAATACCCATTGCAAATCTGTAATCAAAACCTATGCCACCATGGTCCTGAGAAACTCCAAGTCCTGGATAGCCACTTACGTCTTCTGCTATAGTTAATGAATGAGGCGAAATATCATGGACCAGTTTATTTGCTAGATATAAATAGCTAAGTGCATTTATATCTGTATTATAATTAAAATAATCATCATAAGTAAGAAAATCTTTTGATATTCCATGATCTTCAAAAAGCATGCTTGTGATACCATCAAATCTAAAACCGTCAACTTTAAATTCTTCGAGCCAGTACCGCAAATTAGAAAGTAAAAATTTAATAACCATATTTTTACTATAATCAAAACATCTGGAATCCCAGTGAGAATGGAATCCCCTTTCACCCTCATAAAAAAATTGAAAATATGTATTATCAAACTTTGAAAGTCCTTCCACCTCGTTGTTGGCAGCATGGGAATGAACAATATCAATTAAGACCCTTATTCCATAATCATGGGCTGCATCAATAAGGCTTTTTAATTCTTCAGGTGTCCCGAATCTTGAACTTGGAGCAAAAAAATTGGTCACATGATACCCAAAAGATCCATAATATGGATGTTCTAATATTGCCATAAGTTGAATAGTGTTGTAACCGGAATGCTTGATTTTGGGCAATATATAATGTTCAAATTCGCTAAAAGTCCCTACTCTTCCATCTTCCAATGCCATCCCTATATGGGTTTCATAAATCAATAAAGCTTTTTTGTCCGGCTCAAAATTTTTAACTTTAAATTTGTATTTTTTTTCAGGATCCCAGACCTGTGCATTAAATATTAATGTGTTTAAATCCTGTACAACTCTGGTTGCAGCAGTTGGGATTCTTTCAAGCTCTACATTATTAGAGATTAATAATAATTTATAAAGTTGATTATGCTTAAAGTGATTCTTTGGGAATACATTTGAAAAAGTCCCATTTTCAATATTTTTGCTCAGTTTAAAATCTAACATCTTTTTCCAATTGGTCATATCTCCAATAATGTATATTTCATCAGCATTGGGAGCAAATTCATTAAAGCGCCAGGTATTGTTAGAATTTTTATGAAGCCCAAAAATTTTATGATAATCAGCAAAAAAATATAAGGAAGAATCTGACGATTTGAGAAAATCTCTTTCTTTTTTTTTAATAAAATTAATTCGACTTAAAATAATATCTTTATATGGAATTAGATATGAGTCTTTAAATAAATCCAGATTTAATATGTCCGCATCAGACAATGAATGGCCTTTTGAGCATTTTTTCATATAAGTTTATATAATTTTCTGCACAAATTGTATGGTTAAACTCAAGTACGCTATCTATCATAATTCTGTTTATCTGTGTCTCTTTTATTTTATTATCAAGTTTATAAAATTCCATAGCTTTATCAATAGCCCATTGTAATCCATCAGAATTATGAATATTAAATAAAAATCCATTTCCTGTATTATTTTCTATGTCTAATCGTTTAATAGTATCATGTAATCCGCCAGTATCAAAAACAATAGGCAAGGCACCGTAAATACATCCAATCATTTGAGGAAGTCCACATGGTTCAAAACTTGATGGCATAAGAATAAAGTCTGATGATGCAAATGCCTGGTGTGACAGGTCTTCATTAAAATCACATATGACAACATTTTTTTCTATTGAATGAAATTTAACAATGTCTCTAAAATGACCATCAAAACTACCACTTGCGACAACAACAATCTGGAGATTTATATCATGATAAAAATTAATATTGTTATACATAACATCTGCTAACAGTTGACATCCTTTTTGTACAGGATCAAGTCTGGATGGCCAAAATAAAAGCGGTGCGTTTTTATCAACTTCAAGATCAAGCATAAATTGAAGATGTTCCTTGTTTTTAATTTTCTTTTTTCTATGGTTCTTTGGCCCGTAATTATATCGTATTTTTTCATCGACAGCAGGATTAAATTCTGGCTCCGGGGCATTTATAATGCCTGTTGCACATCCTGATTCTACCTTGTATAAAAGTTCCTGTTGAATCTGGTTTTCTACAAAATGATGCCTTCCTGCAATTATTTCCATTAAAAATGTATGACTTACAGTGTTTACATAATGGGCTGCAAAAATTCCAGAAGTTAAAAAATCAATTTTATTCCAGTTTCTGCTTTCTTCATAATTATCAGGCCGAGACATAAAATAAAGATGATTCCAGAATGATGCTGCATCAATCCCTCTGTCTTCAATTTCAGATAGAGTCGACGTTATTGTATGAATATTATGAATAGTAAAAAGGCAGGGAATATTAAATTTTTTTGCCATGGCTGGGATTAAGCCAGTCATCCAGTCATTGCAATGGATAATATCAGGTTTAACTCTTGGTATGATATTATTCAAAACCTCTCTCTGAAATGCAAGAGATACTTTTAGATCCTGATCTGAATATCCAGAATAAATATTATTTAGATAATAAAAGGCTCTGTCTTCCGCAAGATGAATTCGTTCTTCTTCAAGACGATTTCTAATCTTATTGATTTTTTTTATAAAAATTTTAGGGCGATTTCTGTCAAATATTGACCTATAATCTGGAAGAGCAACATGGACATCAGCATTTAAATCATAGAGTGCACTAATTAGTGCTGCAGATACATCAGCCAAACCACCGGCTTTTGCAGAACAATCGGCTAAAGTAGTCATATCTTCCGGGATATATGTAACCTCTGGAGTAACAATCAAAATCCTTGGTTTTTTGATTTTTTTGCCCATGTTATTTAACGATTTGTATGATTTGCAATAATGTTTTTACGATTTTTGGTAAGAATTATATCATTTTTATTTAAATTTGTATAATTTATTTTTATTTTTTTGTTAATAAGTTAATCACCCGTGCAAGTTCACTTGATCCCCATGCCTGAGCATCACAACCTCTTGGTGTATGAGGAGAATCTCCATCAAGAATTTCAGGGATATACCCTACAGCCCCTTTTCGCATAAGCAAAATTGAACTTCCAAGCCATGCAAGTGCAGTCTCTTTACTTTTTTCTCCAAAGACTTTAACCCAGGCTTCAGGAAATAATGGAAATTGCCAGGTCCAGGCAGTTCCATTATGATATGCAGGTTTTCTCATGGTCTCTTCATCACCTTCATATTTGCCTGAATATGGATAATAGGGCTCTTTTAAAAGTTCATCATTGTAAATAATTTCCAGAGGATAAGATATTTCTCTATCAGCAAGGCTTCTTATTCCGCCGGGAACAAGTAATTCCATTAAAGTTTCCAATGTTTTGATTAAAATATTTTTATCTTTAACAACCCCTAAAGTTATTAACAAAAGCTGATTTGGTCTTAACGCATCATCAGGTACTGCTGATAATGCAGTGGTGGTAGTATCAGCATGAAGACAATCTGAAAAATAATTTTTGTCTTTTATATAAAATAGTTCCTTGATACTGTGTTGTACTCTTAATGCTAATTCTTTCCAGTTTTTGGTTTTATCAGTCCCATCAATCTGAGATAAGAATTCCAGAGCATAAAACCAGAGAGCCTGGATCTCAACAGGATATCCCTGCCTTGGAGTGCCGGCAGGAAAGTTTGTATCCATCCATGTATAATGTGAAGGGCTGTATAAAAGAAAAGTCTCTTGATCCATAAAAATTCCAGATGAGGTTCCATTTATAAATGAATTTGCAATAGATAAAAGAATTTCTTTTACAGTTCTATTGTTTAGTTTATGATTTAAAAAATTATGAGTTTTCTCTTTTTCAATAATTTCCCTGCAACATGCAAAAAACCACAAAGGAGCATCAGATGTCTCTCTGTTACCAGTATCTGTGCCGCAAATCATATTGGGAAGAGTACCATTGTCTTCAAATTTTCCAAATAATTTTAAAATTCCTTTTGCCTGATCAAACCTTTCAAGTTCTATTAAAGCGCGACAAAAAATCAAACTGTCTCTACCCCAGTCTAAAAACCATGGAAATCCTGCAATGACACTGTTTTTTCCATCACGGTCAACAATGAAAGCATCAAGGCTTTGCAATACAGCATCCTTATATGGAAATCTTGATAAGGATTGTTCTGGCTCACTGCTTTTAATTTCCTGAATAATTTTTTTAGGGTTATCCTCTGAAGTAACAGCACATGCTGAAATATTAAATCTTTGACCTCCTGTAAGCTGAATACTAAAATATCCAGGACTAAAAAGGTCAGAATCTGAATCTAGACCTCTTTGGGCTTCAAAAGGATAATGAACCATATATTGCCATTCCGGCTTAATATTAAAAGTTCCATTTGAAACATCAATATAAAGTTTTCTATTAACATCCGGTTCAAATGTAAATCCATTTTCAAAAGAATTTACTGATTTAATAATCTCATGTTCAGGTCCTGTCCATGCTTTAACAGTTTCGTGGAAACTTCTGTCTTCAATATCAGGTCTGATGATTAGATTAATGTCTTTCTTGTCTGACAGAACATCCGGATTATCAGTTGCCTCTATTCTATTAATAAAAAGTTTGATTGAATTATTTTTTTTTGAAGTAGATAAAACTATTTTTATTGGAAAATAATTGCCTTCGGAAGTTGGGATGTGAAAAAGCCATTTAGCTTCATTCGTATTTAAAATTGTAAATTTTTCAAGGCAATCAGGTGCAAGTTCTCTTGAATACCCTTGATAAGAAGCCCAAATTCTAAATCGTGTCAGTAAAACCCATCTGTTTTCAGGGTATTCCTTATTTAAATTAGCTGCAATTAGAGCATCATACCTGCTCTCGAGTTTACCCCACCAGGCAGATGCTCTCATCATTCCACCTTTATTTGTTGATTCTAAATATTTTAGAGAAGGATCGTTAACAATCTCTTTTCTTGTAAAAGATTTATTTAAAAAAAGGAATTTAAACTTTGTAAGAAAAATTAATGACGATTTATGTACATGGGTTTTTTCTTTATCAAAAATTCTCAAATTTAATATTAATTTATTATGTTTTTTTAGAATTTTTAAAGGTTTAAAAAGAGCAAAATATTTTCCAGGAAGTTGATCAGTATTTTCAAAAGGGAGAGATTCTTCATATCCAAAACTAAATTTTCTCTCGGTATTATTTCTTGTAATTTCAGCTCTGAAATTTAACTCTGACAAAACAAGCAAAAAATATCCGGGAGGGACCATTACATCACGTTTTATATCTTTTTTAACATTGAAAATTATAACTTTACTCTCTTCAGTGTTATTTAATGATCTTATTAACTCAACAGGGTTTTCCCGAAGTTTTTTTACGGCTTTGTCAATATCAAACTCCTTAATATTTATACTGCCATAACCATTCAGAGCAACATAAATATTTAAGACTTTAGCTTTAAGCTTTTGTAAATACACTCTTTGAGGAATTTTTGAGTTAGCTTTAAGCTCTGTTGATATATTCTTAAGATCTTCTCTGTCCTGAGAAAGAGCTATAACCTCACCAGGCTGAAGTTTTAACGAAGGACTTTCTTTATTTGCAGAGATCAAAATTTTATTTTGAGAAATGAGATCAAAGAATGGTTTAACATCAAAATAAGAATTTTCCCATGTAACAAGAGTTTCATTATCTACATCAAGGTTTGCAAGTATTAAAAGCTTTTTATTGGTTTTATTATTATTACGGAAAAGAGCAATGCAGTTACCTTTATCTTTTTGTATTAATTTTAATTGAGTATCATTAAAAAAAGCAGGATGACTTTTTAAAATTGTATTAAGCCTTTGAATATGTGTAACTTGATTTTTCTTTGAACCCCAGTTCAAAGAATTAGATTCATGCACATCAATTTTTTCTTTAGCATACCATTCAACTCCATTAGCAAAACCGAATCCTCCGGACACTGATAAAAGAGCAGATAATGAAGTACGCATCTTTGCGTAATCTTCTGAAGTTGCAGCAAGTCTGTTATTGTCATGGGTTTCAGCATAATTGATCATATGACCGTATTTTGAAGAAGTTTCATACGAACTGGTTAGATAATTTTCAATCTGATCTCTGGTGAAATTTTGAAAAAGTTCTGAATATGCCCAGTTGAAATTGGCTCTATTCAGCAGATCAGATGTAACTTCAATAGATCCTCCTAATCCTTCAAGTAAAAATAAAGTATCAGGATATTGGAGTCTGACTTTTGAAATAATATATTCCCATGCAGCAACAGGTATCATATATCCGGCATCGCACCTGAAGCCATCAACTCCCCTTGTACACCAGAGAAGAAAAATGTCTGCCATATACTGCCAAAGTTCCTTTTTAGAATAATCAAGTTTAGTTAAATCAGCCCAGGTTGTTCCCCATGCACCTGGTTCCTCAATCCTGCCCATTTCATCTCGCACAAGCCATTCAGGATGACTTTCATGGATGGATGATCCCCATCCGGTATGATTAATGGCAATATCTAAAAACAAGTAACCATTGTAAAAATGAACAGAATCAACCAATTCCATAAATTGTTCCAAAGGAGTTGCAGATGTATCAAATTCAATAAGAGCAGAATCTACATCAGTAAAGTTTAATGCAGCATAGGGGCTGCCAAATCTCCCCATTCGCCCATATGTTGTAGGAGTCGGATGGATAGGTAATAAATGCAAAACTCTACAGCCAAGATCAGAGAATATAAATTCTGTTTTTTCTTTAATATCCCTGAATTTTCCTGATTCCGGAATAACTGTATAATTCTTTTTATCAAGTTGATTGACCAATAAGGTATCTTGTTTGGATTCTTCTGATTCAGTTGAGTTATTAAGAGTTTCTTTTTTTGATTTGCCAAATTGTCGTACAAAGGCATTGTAAATAATATTTGAACAACATGTACCTGCAGATTCAACATTTAATGTTGTGTTTTCTCCTGCAGGCCATAGAGGTATATTACTATTATGGGGCAGAAAAAAACATTTGGCCTGGAAATGTCCAACTTCAGTTAATGGCAATCTGGCAATAAAAACATTATTTGATTGTTGATCCATTCTAATGTCATACCAGGCGCCATTAAGTTTTATTTCGTCATTTTCAATTTTTTTAATTAATTCTTTTCGTGATTTTAAGGCACCTCCAAGGTTGGTCCGAACCCAGGCATCACCTTTTATTTTAAATGAAAGTTCAAGGGTTAGTATTAGGATATCGCCACAAAACAGAACTATTGCTTCACCAGGCAAAGGATTTTGTGTTAGTTGAGGAAAATCTGTCATATATCCCCCTGTTTTATTAAATATCTATTTTTTCCAGCCTCCAATAAGGTGAAGATGGATATGAAAAATCAACTGCCCCCCGCCTTTTTCCACATTAAAAACAAGTTTATAGCCTGATTTATTAACACCTGCTTGTTTTGCCATTTCTTTTCCCACCATTAATATATCGGACATGATCTCTTTGTCTTCATCAACCAGATCATTAATACTTCTGATATGTTTTTTAGGAACAATTAAAAGATGAACAGGCGCCTGGGGGTTTATATCTTTAAAAACAACAAAAGAATCATCCTCATAAATAAATTCACTTGGTATTTCTCGATTAATAATTTGGCAAAAAAGGCAATCATTTGTATTCATAACATTATCCTTTTATATAGAGTTTTTAATTCTTTTTAGCAGGTTATTCATTGCAATTGTGGCTTTTTCATTAATAAAAACATCTGTTATAGAATCTGTATATGATGATTTAACAGGATTAATTTCTATAATTTTTGCTCTGTTTTCTTTTGCAATCTTAGGGATCATATTTGCCGGGGCAACTTCTCCGGTTGTTCCAATTAAAATAAAACAATCAGCTTTCTCAGCTTCTGCAAAAGAATTTATACTTGGTTTTTCAGGTATTGGCTCTCCAAAAAAAATCACATCAGGTTTTAGAACTCCTTTACAAATATTGCATAATGGAATTTCTTCATCAAGATTAATATCTTCAATTTTAGCCCGGCTTTTACATTTAAGACAGATCACTTTTTTTAAATTCCCGTGAAATTCATGTACATTTTTGCTTCCGGCATCATAATGTAAATTATCAACGTTTTGAGTGATTATACCTTTAATTATTCCTAAGTTTTCCATTTCAGCCAATGCAAAGTGAGCCATATTCGGTTTAACTTTACCAAAAAGATCATAAAAAATAGTTTTTATGGCTTGCCATGATTCTTTTGTGTATTTATTAAAAAATTGGATGTCAAAAGTAGCAGGGTCATATTTATTCCACAGGCCGCCTTCTCCTCTGAATGGGGGGATTCCACTTTCAACTGATATCCCGGCACCTGTAAAAGCAATACATCGTGACGATGATTTGATTATATCACAGGCTTTTTGATACATACACCCTCCATTTTTATTGTAAATCTACAATTTCAAATGCATTTGAATTTAAATCTGCAACTAAAAGTTTATTTCTTAAAATATTTTTTTTCTTTAAAAGTATTTTAATACATTCTGAGACTTGAATTGAAGAAATAAAAAAAGCGCAAAAAGATAAATTACCAAGTTCATTTTCAATTCCTTTTGAATTTTCTCTGCCCTTTTTTCCATATATCAGTTCAAATCCTCTATCTTGAGGAAAAATAACACTGACTTGTCCTGATGCCCCGGCAATTGCACCTGATACTAATGGAATAGAAGCTTTTTTTGCAGCATCTTGCAGAATAAATCTTGTATTTATGGAATCAAGACAGTCAATCACTACATCTGAATCTTTAATTAAATCATATGCATTGGTTTTAGTTAACAATTTATC